>JBJMLT010000249.1:0-4748 GCA_045805165.1 Flavisolibacter sp. | reverse complement strand
TTAATATGGTTTAATAGTTCCTGCCAAAAAACAGTAACCTTCTTGAGCGTACCAGGGGTTAACGAATTTACAAATATTGATAAGGATGGCAAAACAGTATTGCCAAGTGGAAGGTATGTAACACCTGCAGGACAAACTATACAAATAACACATGATCCCTTTGGATTGGCTTTATCGCCAGATGGTAAAAAGTCTGTCACGCTGCACAATGGCGTATTTACTATAATTGATAATGCAACCTTGGCTAGTGTAAGGGTCCCAAGCTATGATAAAACAATTCCATCGCCATTATCTGCAGGATCATTTTTAGGAATTGCATTTGCCTCTGACTCCAAAACCATCTATTTAAGTGGAGGTGATAATGGAGCAGTATTAATTTATGATATTGATAAAATGGAACGGTTAGATTCCATTTCTCTCAATGGAAATGTAGATAATAAAGATTATGAAGAAAGCTTTACATCTGACCTGGTGTTGAATGAAGATGAAAATGAATTATTGGTATTAGATCGTGGAAACTTCAGGTTAGTCCGTATTGATCTTTCTACAAAGAAGGTGAAGGCATCAATTCCATCGGGCAGACAGCCTTTCGGATTATGTTTAAGTCCTGATCACAAATTTGCTTTCGTAGCGAATGTAGGTATGTATGATTATCCAATTATACCAGATATTACCCCCTCGAACTATGATTCTATGCTCATACCTTATCATCCTTATGCTGATAATAGTAAGGAATCGATTAATGGTTATCTGTTAAATGGGCGAAAGATACCAGGTGTAGGAAGCCCCCTGGCGAAAGAAGCCATGAGCATCTATTCAATTAATCTGACTTCGAATAAAATAACAGACAGATATAAAACGGGTTACCAGATTGGTGAAATGGTTGAAGGCGCCGAAGTTGTAGGAGGTTCAAGTCCAAACTCCATAGCTGTAGGAAAACATTTTGCCTATGTAAGCAATGCGACTAATGATAATATTTCAATAATTGATTATAGAAACCATAAAATAGCAGGTACAATAACCCTTAAAGTTGATAAGAAAATTGATAAATTCAGAGGGCTGCTTCCTTTCGGACTGACCCTTAGTAAGGATGAAAAAACTTTGTATGTCGCATTGCTTGGATTCAATGCTGTTGCAGTTATTGATATTCCTTCCAAAACAGTTAAAGGACTAATTCCTACAGGTTGGGGACCAACGAGAGTAAGATTATCTTCTGATGAAAAAATAATGTATGTGGTAACTTGTCGGGGTTACGGTGCCGGACCTAATGGAGGTGCGTCATTTAATGCTCCTGAGCAAGGGACTTTTATTGCAGATATTGAATTAGGCAGCTTTGAAAAAATCACAATCCCAGATAATAATCAACTACATGCTTATACTTTACAGACAATAAATAACACCTTTCAACTGAAAACGATTAAGGTAGAAAAGAGCAATCCTTTACCTGCATTGCCTAACGAACATAATTCTCCAATAAAATATATTGTTTATATAACCAAAGAAAACAGGACGTATGACGAAGTGATGGGTCAATTGAAAACAGGTAAGGGAGATTCTACGCTGGCCCGGTTTGGAGTAAATGTTACCTTACTTGAAAAGCAGGATGAATTAAAAAGAGTTTCCGTTGCTCCTAATCATTTGCAAATTGCAAAGCAATTTGCTTTTTCTGATAACTTTTATTGTGATAGTGATGCATCTATACACGGTCATCACTGGATGCTTGGGGTTATTGCCAATGAGTGGGTAGAAGCTAATTCCAATGTGAAAAGAACTGCTAATATCTATTCGAAAGCTTCAGGAAGACGATTCCCTGGATCTACAGGTAGTATGGATCCGGAAGATTACGCAGAAATAGGTGGTCTTTGGGAAGCAATGCAAAGGAAAGGTGTTTCATTTTACAATTTTGGGGAAGCCAATGAAACTGCCCATGTTCGTGAAGAATGGATGGATACGGCTACAGGGGCTGCTCATGCGGTTATGGTACCTATGCAAAAAGCATTATACAAAAGGACCAGCCATAATTATGCAGGATTCAATACCAATATTCCGGATCAATTCAGAGTAGAACAATTTAAAAGAGAATTTACAAAGAAGTGGCTAAATGGAAAATCCAGAATGCCATCACTTATTACAATACAATTGCCAAATGATCATACGGCAGACCCAAGACCCGAAGATGGGTATGCCTACAGGCATTCTTATGTAGCTGATAATGATCTTGCATTAGGACGGATATTGCATTTTTTATCTGGAACCCCTTATTGGAAAAATATGCTTGTGATAATTACAGAAGATGATCCACAGGGTGGAGTAGATCATATTGATGCCCATAGAAGCATATTAATGATGGCTGGCCCTTATGTTAAGAGGAATTACACTTCACATACTCATGCGAATTTTGGATCTGTATTAAAAACCATATATAATATTCTTGGAGTGCCTTATGTGAATCAATATGATGCCACTGCCACGCTTTTACAGGATTGGTTTACTTCCATACCAGATTACAGGTCATATAATTTTTTATTTCCTTCTAATAATGTATTTGATCCTGTTCGGGCAATGAAAAAGTATAATAGAAACATAGATTGGAGGCATGTTTTGAAAGGACCTGATATGGATGATGAAGATGAAATAAGAAATGCTCATTATAAAAGCGATAAATAAGCAAGCTGATCACACACAATTTTGTTTTTCCAAATAACTTCTGGCATAATCCTCCGTATTTTAAATACTAATATTAATATGCGTTTTAATGCGGATTACTCAAACAGGAAAGAGATGGCTATTTATTTTTTCAGTGGTGCTTGTATTTACAATAGGTGGGTATTATTTACTTCAATACATCGTTCAGAATAAAATCCGCACCGGACTTAAAACTTTCTTTAACAAAGAAGAGGTGCAATATTCTTCTATTGCAACCAATTTATTTCAATCCACCATAATAATTAAGAACCTGAGAGTAGTGTCAAATAATGATCCTGTAAATGGTAATTCACTGACAATTCCTGAATTGGACATTTCGGGGGTCAATCCATTAAAACTATTTTTTTCAAGGAGACTTTCCATTGGAAAATTAACCTTAGTAAATCCGGTAATAAAAGGAAATGATAGTATTAAACCGAATACTAATGCACGCTCACTCCATTCGATAGACATCAAAAAAATAGAATGTAAAAACGCCTCTGTAACTTATAAATCTAATAATTATGGAAACTTTTCTTTTAGGACAAATTTCTCCATTTCTAACATCTTTATAGACTCTATTGTAAAAAGGATTGATAGTTATGAAGGAATTGCAAATAATGTAAATTGGCGTGATACTTCCAATAAATTAATTGCCATAATAGGCACTATTACATTTGAAAAAAATGGAATTGAAATAAGCGCAGATAGTATTCGGATAAAAAATAGGTTACTATTATCCAAAAGAAATACCAGTGAGAATCCATTTGAAAATAATGATCTTATACAAATTGATCATGCATCATTAATACGGGACGTACGTAATAAAAAAGAAAATCAGGACATATCCTTTGAAAAGATAATTGCTGACCATGTGTTAGTTCGTTATGCCGAAAATGGAAAAGGTTCCTACCCTGATATTAATTTCCCTGACAAATTGGAATTACAGGTAGCAGTGAAACTACTGCAAGTAAAGAACATAAATTATTTCTATAGAGACAATTTATATTCAATATCATTTCATGGAAATCTATCATTCAATGGATTTCATCTTTTAAAAAGGCAGAACAGGAACCGAATTGAATTTTCAAATGTTGATTTTAAACTGATGAATATAGCTGCATCTTCTTTAAATGGATTAGATAGGCTTACTATTAAAGAAGCTGAATTGAGTAGTAACACTAAAATACTTTTGATCCATTCATTTAAACTCACTCCAACTCTTGGCAAATTTGAATATGCAAAGCATTTAGGTTATCAGGCAGACAGAAAAGATATTATTATAACATTGATAAGATGCACTCATTTTAATTTTAATGATTTTACTCAACAGAAGTTGGAATCCTGGGAAGTAGAAATACATAACCTGAATGCTTATATATTCCGTGACCGGCGGTTACCTTTCAAATCAAGTTATAAACTTTTGCCGGTTTCGTTTATGAATCAATTACCATGGAATCTTCATATTGGAAAATTATTTCTTTTAAACAGCACGGTTACTTATGAAGAATTTCCAAAAGCAGGAAGCACAGCAGGTATTCTTAGAGTTGAAGGGATACATGCAGAAATTTTCCCATTGGTAAACCATTCTCAAAATATAACTGAAATGAAAATAAAAGCAGAAGGTTCTTTTATGGGATCAGGAACAGTTCACGCAAACATGATAATGTCTTCTCATTCAGATAATTATTCAATAAATGGCGTATTTAATGATCTTGATCTGGTAAAGCTTAATTCGGCTTCTGAAAACCTCGCAAATATCAGGATCAAATCCGGGTTCTTAAACAAGCTTGAATTTGGTTTTACTTTTAATGAGAGGCGGGCCAATGGAAAAATTATTGGTGTATATCATAATCTGGTCGTGCAACAATTAAAGCCGGGTAAAGACGATACAAAAAAAGTAGCCAAATTCCGGTCGTTTATGCTAAGGCATTTGATCATTCCATTAAATAAAGGAGAAAATAAATCAGAGGCAAATAGAAGCGGAGTAATTGATTATAAAAGAGATCCAAATAGAAATCTTTCGTTTTATATGTTGCAGGCCTTATTAACAGGTATTAAAT
>JBJMLT010000248.1:0-8417 GCA_045805165.1 Flavisolibacter sp. | reverse complement strand
ACCTAAAATGATGGCTTCAGCACCCTTTTCGATCAGGTTTTGGATAATTGCAAGATAACGGACTTTAGTTTCTGCAAGCAGCAAGCCTCTGTCCAGTTCTTCAAATATTGTTTGATGAATGTAATTCCGCTCATCTGCATCGGGGAGCATCAGCTCAATACCATGCTGTAAAAGTTTATCCTTAAAAAATGCAGCATCCATCGTAAATTTAGTTCCCAGCAATGCGGTCTTGTGGATGTCTTGTGAGCGCAGTTCACTCACTGTCGCATCGGCGACATGGATAATGGGAATTTGTACAAGTTGTTCCAGTTCCTCAACCATCAGATGCAGCGTATTGGCGCAAAGCACGATCGCTTCAGCCCCGGAGATCTGCAGCTGTTGAGCAATGCCTGCAAACCACTCCGTAATTTTCACCCAATTGCCTGCATTAGCAAGCGTTCTGAATTCTTCAAAGTCAATCGAATAGAGTAATAGTTTAGCGGAATGTAGGCCTCCCAGGTGGCGGTTCACTTCCTGGTTAATGATGCGATAATAATCCACCGTGGAAAGCCAGGTCGTTCCGCCGATGAGTCCGATTATTTTCATTAGTTTAATTTGTAAAGTTTTAATAGTTACAAATGTAAAGTAATTGTTCTTTGATTTCCAAATTTTATTTCACATTTGCTTTTCATTTAAACATGATTACAAATGTTTCGTCAGCGCATCCTAATAATGTTGCTGCCATCCGATGGCTGGATGCCTTTGGTCCAATTTATTTTGGCTAAATAGTATAGTATTTATATTGCTGATTGCAGATCATTAGCAGAACTTGTCCCGCATCTTGTGGCATAAGCCCATTAGAGGACCGTGTTCCAGCCAAATTTATCTTCCTCTTTTCCGAAACGGATGTTGTCGAGCTTATTCTTCAGACGAAACATTAATTGATTATTGGTATAAGGTGGTAGAATAAAATCCCAGCCATCAATATTTATTGTTGAAATAGGAGCTACTATCGCTGCTGTACCTGTACCAAAAGCTTCGGAAATTTTTTTGTGTAGAAATGCATCTGTCAACTCGGATATACTGATAGGCCTTTCTTCATAAGCAACACCCATATCAGCGGCTATTTTTAATAAAGAATCCCTGGTAATTCCATCCAGAATAGAATCGGATAATGGCGGGGTAATTAAAACATCGTTAATTACAAACATCACATTCATCATTCCGGATTCTTCGATGAACTCATTAGTCTTTGCATCTGTCCATAATACCTGGTCGTATCCTTCCAGCCGGGCCAATTGTGTAGGATAAAAAGCGCCTCCATAATTACCTGCACATTTGGCATAGCCGGTGCCACCTTTTGCAGCCCGAATAAATTCACGTTCTACTTTCAGCTTTAATGGTTTTGAAAAAAAAGGTGCTACCGGACCGGTAAAAATCAGAAATATATATTCATCAGATACTTTAAATCCAAAGCGTCCTTCGCTTGCAAAAATCAGCGGACGTATATATAAAGATGCACCTTCAAGCGAAGGCACCCAATCCTGATCAAGTTTCACCAGTTGTTTTAATGCGCTGCTGAATAACTGCAGCGAAATAGGTGGCATGCACATTCTGTCCAGCGACCTGCTTAAACGTTCATGATGCTTTTCAATTCTGAAAATATTAATACGGTCATCTTCCATTCTGAAAGCCTTCATGCCTTCAAAAATGCTTTGGCCATAATGTAAGGCAATCGTTGCCGGACTAAGACTGAGATTTTCATACGGAGTAATTTCCATATCCTGCCATTCATCATTGTGGTACTTGCAAATAAACATATGATCAGAAGTAAAACTTCCGAAATCAAGCTTACTGGAATCCAGTTCTTCAGCTCTTGAATTTTTTATCTTTCGTATTCTTATCTCTTCAATAATTTCCATTGTACCTGTTTTAATATAGTATGTTTAATAGACCCTAATAGATTTTATTATTTTTACAATTCCTTTTATTCAAATTCCGAGAGCTATTTCCCAATCTATCCAATCAGGTTTAAATGTTTGCACTAAATGGGTTGAGCATTATTGTAGCTCAAGAATTTTTTGATTCCATTCACTATCGGGATGAAGGAGCTGTTTGTTTTCCTTTAAGAATTTCAGGCCCCACTCGCGTAACAAGGCCAAACCAGGTAATAAAGTCCTGCCGTAATCCGTTAATCCATACTCCACCCTCGGAGGCGTTTCTTTGTAGGCACTGCGACTAATCAAATTATCTTCTACCATTTCGTTAAGTTGTTCTATGAGTACCCTTGTCGAGATGTCAGGGATGCGAGACAAAATATCTTTAAAACGTAACGGTTTTGTTTGTAAATGCCAAAGAAGTAACGGTTTCCAATGACCGTCAATCACACTCAAATACGCCGTAACTGGACACCTAATAGGATATTTTTTCATTAGTTTGTTTATTAAAACATTAATAGTTACAAATATAAAGTAATATACCCTCAATTTCTAAAATATTGTATACGCAATCGTGACTGATATTCCGACATGCCTTGCTATAATACCGGAACATTTTAGCCCAAAGATCTTGTTCGTTTGATTTAAGAAGCATCTTCGATCCGCTTTTCTTGTTTTGGGTGTTTTGAAGAACCGGAATCCGAGCCTAAGCGATAGGAAAAAATCAGGGTGGCCCTGGAACTTTCGAAATGTCGCTGAAAATTGAGTAACACGTCTTCGCTGCTGGATAAAAATGCTCGCTTCCGGCTGTTGAAAATGTCAGTGGCATTAAGACTTAATGAAGCCTTGTTTTTGGCGAAGTCGAACTTTGCAGCCGCGTCCATTCCAAATTCAGCCCTATTTTTAAACTGCAGAAACAAGTTCGGTGCGCTATAACCTGCATGGATCTGGAAGGATAATCCTTTCAAGGGGGATATATTATTAGTGATGTTTGCATTCCAGCTGATCCCATGGCTGGCTGCTATACCAAATTGCGGGGCCGCAGCATTATCCTGATTAAATATATTAGCGTTCGCTGTGAGGTCCCAACCCTTTAGCAGGTTAAAATGACCGATCAACTCCAGCCCAGTAGTAATGGTGTGGTTTAGATTTTCAGGTATGGTAGTTGTTTCATTTTTAACCGGGGCAGTTTCAATAATTTGAATGGGATTGTTGATCGTGTTATTGTAGATGCCAAAGGTGCCTGAAATGTTATTCCAGGTCTTATTATAATCCAATTCTATGCTGGTAACATTTGCAGGTCTTAATTCCGGGTTACCCTTGTTATAATTTGATGGGTCGGAAAAATCTGTTGTGGAATTTAACCGTCTTACCGTTGGCTTCGAAAGCCGTCTGGTAAAAGTGAATTGCAATTGGCTGTTGTTTTTAAGCTTTTCAGTGAGCAGCAAGCTTGGGTATACTCCCTTCACCGGCACTTTTACCGGAGTGGAAAATAACACATTGTTTATATCATAACTGATAAACGTGGCATCGAGGCGACTATCTTCTCCTCTTACACCCGCCTGGTAGCTTAAATTCCCGATCTGGTCCTTAAAGTTCAAATAGACGGCATTGACCTGATTATTACTGCTAAAAAAATCGGTAAATGCATTAAGCTGAGTTTCGCCTGTATTTAAAACCTTATAGGCATACTGGTCATTATTTCCTATAGTGATCTGGCTGCGGTAACCAGCCGAGAATTGTCCCGATTTGCCTACTGGCAATATAAAATCAGCCTGTATATTATAATTGATGGAGTTATGTCTTGTATCACTTATTAACGGAGTATCAATAATCGAAGATATCACACCATTAATCGGGTTAAATTGGGTTGTAAATTGCTCGTAATCCCTGAAACTGCCGGACGCGTAGGCGAAGTTGAGCGCAAGTTCCTCTTTAGGTTTTTTAAAACGCCTGGTGTAATCGATGTCTAATTCATAACTGTTGCCATTATTTGTTACGGTAATATAGCGGTTGAAGGAAACAAGAGGCATGTAATCAGCAGAATACTCAATCACAGGTATCAACTGATCTTCATGCAGGTGGCCCGAATTAAAACTGGCGGATATACTTAATGTGCTTCGGGGTGTAAGTGAATAATCAATGCCGGCTTTTATTAACTGTATTTTATTTCGGGTTACGGCTGGAAAGGTTTCATTAGAATATACAACGGAGTCATTCGGATGCAAAAAAGTGACATTCTGAAACCCGGTTAAAAGGGTGTTTCCATCCTTGAGGCTATAGTTTCCGTAAAGGTTTACCTTGCCATTTTGGTAACTAAGGCTGGCATCGGCATTATAGTTTTTCCGGGTACCACCACCAATAGCTGCAGAGCCGTTCAATCCGGGCTTGTTGTTCTTTTTTAAAATAATATTGATAATACCCTCGCCGTCGGCGTCATAATTAGCCGGTGGATTCGGTATCACTTCAATACTTTCGATTGCGCTGGCCGGTATAGATTGGAGTATCCGGGTTACGTCGCCATTTGCAATTATCGAAGGTTTCCCATTAATTAGCACTTTAACATTGTTAGATCCTCGAAGGCTCACATTGCCATCAACATCCACTTGCAGGGTTGGCACGTTACGTAACAATTCGGCCGCATTACCGCCTTTGCTGACAAGACTTTGGTCTACCAAAAATATTTTTTTGCCATTGATATTTTGTAATGCCTTCTTTTTGGTGGTGATAGATACCTCTTTCAGTAAGCTGCTTTTTGCCGGAGTCATTGTGAGCACGCCGAAATCTAAATAGCCATTTGAGGGATCGACCAGGGTGTTTTCTTTGACAATATCATTGTAACCAATATAAGTTATTTGCAGTTTGAACGTGCCTCGTGACACATTTTCAAGTACAAAAAGTCCGCTTGTATCGGTTTGAGTTTCCTTGACAAGTGCTTTAGTTTGACCATTCAATAAAGACACCGTTGCAAACCGGACAGGCTCATTCGTGAAAGAATCACGTAACGTGCCGGATATTTTTATTATCTGCTGGCTATATCCCCTAACAGTGATCACAATTATTAAAGCGATTGCCTTTATTGATAATTGAAGTAATTTCATGAGCTGGACTTGCTTTATGTGCTAAAACAGTAATTCCGCCGGCGGCGTTACGCCTTTTAAGCGCAGGTAAATCGTTGTTTGGCCCCGTTGATGAGTTTGATGTTCAAAAGCTTTACCGAACAAAGCGCTTCGAGTAAGGTTGTCATGCTTGCCAAACTTTGTGGTTTCCTCCAATTGATCGGGCTTCATATTTTGAAGGACGCTTATTACCCAATCATAGCTATCCATTACGGCTTTTGTAACGGCTTCTTTTGTTGGAAACACTGTTTTTTCCAGAACATTATGAGAAGCAAGTATATCACCAACAGGGTTTGGTTTATCACCTGCAACGGTAGCAAACATATAGTCTGCATCCGCTATATGAAGCATCTGCTGTGCAAATGAGCGGGTCTCTGGAGTTGGTTTAAATCCGTATCCATCTTCGGGCATAGCATCCAAGTAGGATTTGGTATATAACTTTGCCCGTTGCCATTCGGCTATCATTTGTGTTTGAGTAAATTGAGCGGATACTGAACTACCGGCAGAAAGTAATGCAAGGACTGAAAACAATCGTGATACTTTTTTCATGTTTTGATTATTTAAAATAATTGTGTTTAATAATCAAAAGTGTTTTTTACAGATCGACTTATAAAATCTTTTCGACCTTGTTCGTTTTATTTTCTACAGGGAGTGCTGTTTTTTAGACAGATGTGTTTTTCATGGGTTTTTATTCAACCGACTTGATTTTTATGGCAATTGCAGAAAATGTTGGCCGAATAGTATAAAATAGCGTGCAAAGACATAAAAAGGTTGGTATTTTTAAACATGAAGATCTGGAGACAGGTACCCGGTATTGTTCAACTCCAGGCGCTGATATGGACTGCTGTGGTGTTGTTGATGTTTTTTTCGTTGTTACCTATGGATGGTTTGCTTAAATCAGCCATATACACGGTAGTCAACGCCATATCATATGCAATCATTATATATGGAAATATTCTTTTTTTATATCCGGTATTTTATCAAAAGAAAAGGTTCGTATGGTACTTTATTTCGGTAGCGGCTTTTCTAATTTTAATAGGAATGCTGAAGGGTTATGCGGGCATTATCCTTTATAAGTATTTTCTGCACATAAAAACAGGCCCGGTTAATTTACTTACTTTACTGAGTTATGTTCCCGGTGGTATCCTTATCTATGTCCTTAGCCTGGTTTTTCGCATTGCAATTGCTTATTACACTTTAAAACAACAAACAGAAGAAATCCTTTTGCAAAAAAGCCAGGCTGAACTTAATTTACTCAAGTCACAGGTGCAGCCACACTTTCTTTTTAATGCACTGAACAACATTTATTACAGGGTCTATAAAGTTGATCCATCGTCGGCTCGTCTAATTGAACGCCTGTCAGATATTATGCGTTATTTCGTTGATGAAAGCCCAAAAGAAGTGGTGCCTGTGTCAACAGAAGTGGCATTTATAGAGAACTATATGGCACTGGAAAGAATTCGTATCCGGCACGGCGCCAGCATCAATTTCGAGAAAGTTTATAACCCGGAACTCCGCATCCCACCCATGCTGCTTATGACATTTGTTGAAAATATTTTCAAACATGGCATTGACAAAGCACGAAAGCAAAATGAGGTAACTATTTCACTTGTCCAGCAAAATGATTTTTTGCTTTTCAAAACCAGTAACTGTAAGGTACATACGAAAATCGAAAATGAATCAAGCGGATTCGGGATCATTAATTTAACCAAAAGGCTCAGGATGTTGTACGGAAACAAATTTGAACTAACTATTGATAACAAAGGAGAGTTGTTCCTTGCATTTTTAAAAATACCGCTCTCATGAATTTAAGCTGCATAATTATTGATGATGAGCCCGACGCTATCAACCTGGTTGAACTGCTGATAAAGCAAAGTACATCCTGGGAATTGAAAGCAAAATGTTTTGATGCATTGGAAGCCTTGGCATTCTTGAAAATGAACCAGGTGGATTTTATTTTTCTGGATATCAATATGCCAAAGCTCACAGGAATGGAGCTTGCAACATTATTGCCGCCTCGGACCAAAATAGTTTTCACCACGGCATATTCCGAATATGCTGTTGAAAGCTATTCTTTTCAGACTATTGACTATTTGCTTAAACCAATCACTTTAAAGCGTTTCCTGGCATCAGTTGAAAAAATAGAGCATCATTTTTTAAAGCCCGGGCCTGAATATCTGCCAAATGCTGAACAGGAAACGCAATTTTTTTTTGTGAAATCCGGAAAATCATTAAGGAAGATTTTATTAAAGGACATTCTGTATTTTGAAGGAGAGAGGGATTACGTAAGGCTTGCGACAGGCAAGGAACAGATGCTGATATACCGCCGTTTAAGGGATATGGAAGAGCAACTTAAATCTCCGTTTGTCAGAGTACACAATTCTTATATTATAAATTATGAGCAACTTAGCAAAATCGAAGACAACCATATTTATATCGGCGATAAACGCATACCTATAAGTGAAAAATTCAGGGGGCGGTTTATGGAGGTTATTAATAGAAATAAGTTTTGATAGAATGGTTTTTTTGGCGCTTTCCAGTAAGGTTTCATCAGGATTCAAATCCGCGTGTATTCGCTTGAGTTCTTATTAATATCCTTGTGGTTTCCGGCGTGTGTGCCTAACCCTCAAAACCCTTCATTATAATCCCAGAAGTTTAGTTTCCAATTTATGGTTTTGGATTATTAACAATGCTTCTTCCCTTAAATTTTACAACTATCCTCAGGAATACAAACAAAGCAAGAATAAATATTATGCACCAGATAATAAAATGAAGATCAATGCCTGTTTTAAAAATAGTTTGTTTTTGAAAACCACCTGTAATATCAGACCACCAGATCGAATAATCAAAAATATCCAGTATGGAATGACCAATGATCCCAGGTAAAAGTGAATTGGTTTTATATGCAATAATTCCCAATAGAACACTTGCAAAAAATATATGAGGAAGTATGGGTGCAGCCCAGCTATGAGATAAATGGACTAGCATGAAAACAATAGAAGTAATAATTATGGCTATCTTGGGGCCATATTTTTTTTCAAGAGGAAGCTGCATATAACCCCTAAAGCCCGTTTCTTCACATATACCTGCAACAATAGAACCCATTATAAGAACAGCAAAAGCAGACCATAAAGGCATACTATTTAAAATCTTGTAGTCCGCTGTAAATTTTTCAGAAGGAAAATCAAATAACCGGAATGTAACTACAAAAGATGCTTGTACAATAATAACAAACAAAATAGCCAATTCAATACCCCATTTCCAATAAGATGAAGAAAGTTTAATATCCCGAAAGTTTTTTTTTCTTATTTATATTATTATTAATTAGCATATTTTTAATATAATTTTTTTTTTTTATTTGCTTAGTGTATTGAAATTTTGT
>JBJMLT010000247.1:0-9604 GCA_045805165.1 Flavisolibacter sp. | reverse complement strand
TTTTCAGCATTAGCTTCCAGCTTTTCCTGTATTCTAGCCCATTCAAAGCCTTTATGTCGATTATTATTTTTCTCAAATCGGGCTTTCAATGTTTTAAACAGATCATCTTTTTGCTTTGACGATAAATTCCTTTTATTGCTATTCATTTTGCTCTCAATACATTATTCCTGTTAAAACAGCGCTTACTTATCACTTAATGACTAACTGACTTTCCATCAGCTAATCTGCTAATTAGCTAATTAGCTAATCATTCAACCCTTTCCCTTTCAGAATTTGAGGCATATATTTTTCCACTCTTAATTCGCGTGTTTTAGATTGTTTTGGTGCAGAAAAATAAAGAAGGTATCCTCTTTGTCGTCCTGGGGTTAATGCCTCAAATGCTGTTTTCAAAGGTTTGCTTTTATCCAATTTCTTTTGAAATTCCTCAGGCATATTAAATTCTTCAGGCTTTTTTAATTTCACTTTCATACCTGCTTTTTCCACTTCAATAGCTTCATAGATATAGGCTTTCAATACAGGTTCCAGCTTAACTATTTCCTTTATATTGGTAAACCTAACCTGGCGAGGGGACTGGACATTCTCCGTTTGCTGGATTAGAATGCCATTCGCATCATTTAACAGAGCCCCTTTAAAAAAAAGAACAGCACAATATTCTTTAAATCCATGTATTAAAACAATATTTTTTTTCTGAAATGTGTAACATGGATTTCCCCATTTCAATTCTTCAGTAAGGCCACAATCAAGAATGATCATTCTTAATTTCTTAAATTCCTGCTGCCAGTTACTGGCTTTATTAAAAAAGAAGTCAACCTTGGGATTCATTTTATTTCATTTAATTGACTTAATGAAATCATTCTTCTGTTCACAGGTCTGAAATACCAGGATAGTATAGTCAGTATCAAAAGTACCAAAGAGGGAGCGGTTTCATTTATGGGATCACCCAATGCTAAATGTGAAAATACTGCTCCTGACATAGCAAAGAAAAAACCTGCATAAGCCCATTCTTTTAAAAGGTTGAAGCTTGGAATTAAAATCGCTATTGTTCCAAGTATTTTCCAAATGCCAAGGATGTACAGGAAATATAATGGATATCCTAAATGAACCATCATATCATCAAATGTCTTTGCATGAAAAACTTGCTGAACGCCTCCTGCAATCATTCCTGACGCAAGCCAGATAGTTGAAATCCAATAGATTATTTTATTGCTCTTTTTCATAGACTGTTAATTTTAATTTGCTTACAAATATCTTCCAGCCGGTTATGCGCCATATTAAGTCCTTGCTTAAATGGCAACTGAAGCACCTGGTCTCTTTGCGCTACCGATTCATATATTACATGCATATTCAGTTTACTTCTTTCTTCGTCAAGTTCTTCAAATTCATAGATCTCCAATTGAACTCCGAAAGGAGTATTTGACATTTCAAATGTGCGTATGATTTTACTGTTTGGGATCAACTCATGGATAGCACCACTGAACCCATATTTATTTCCTTTAGCATCGGTTGTTTCAAACTGATAACTGCCATGTTTTTTACTTTGCAGTTTCAACACTTTAGTTCCCATCCATTGCTCAATTATTTCCGGCTCTATATAAGCTTTAAAAAGTAATTCCAATGGCAGATCAAATTCTCTTGTTATAACCAATTCCTGCTTGCCTTCTTCGGCATTGATCTTTGTTTTTTGTTCCATATCGCATTATTTTTTATATTTTTTCATTATCGTTTCCAATTTATTGAACCTTTCATCCCACAGCTTGCGGAATTGTTCAATAAAGTCAGCTACTTCTTTCATTTTTTTGGGATTTAAGTGATAGTATATTTCCCTACCATTTTGTTTTTGTTGAAGCAGTTCACATTCGGTAAGTATTTGCAGGTGTTTTGAAACGGTAGGCCTGGCGGTGTCAAAATTTGAGGCTATGGCGCCGGCAGTCATTGCCTGTGAAGCAACTAAAAGCAGTATGGCCCTTCTGGTAGGATCTGCTATCGCCTGAAAGACATCTCTTCTTAGGTTCATTATGTAGCCATTTGACTACAAATATATGTGTAGTTATTTAACTACACAATTTTTTTTAAATCGGCTTAAATTATCTTAATAACTCGGAAAGACGTTTGTTGGAAGTTAAAATTAATGAGGAAGGGAAGGATAACATCGTTTACGGTAATGAAGTTGACAGTATAAAAAGGTTTTTAAATTGATTTACTTCTTAAATAATTAAAATACTTTAAAGAGCGTATTACTCCTTATCTATATTTATCAATGCTCTCCGGTTCTTAGCTCTGCCAGATTCATTATCTCTTCCGTTTATCAATTCCATTTCAACAGGGAACATTGCTCCAAATGAATGGATGCTTATGCGCGCAGGGGCCAATCCTTTTTTAATTAAATAATCAGCGCAGGTATTTGCACGCTTCTCCGATAGCTTGTTATTATACGCAATTGTTCCCTTGCTATCTGTATAGCCTGAGATCTGCACCCTATATGCAGGATTTTGAATCAAAACATTATAGATGGAGTCCAATTGATCATTTGCACGATCTTTCAAAGCACTTTTGTCAAAATCAAAATAAAGAGTTACTACATTTTCAACTTTCAAAACAAATTTCTTTTCCAGGCACAAGGTTACATTCCGAATTGTATCTGTTTGCCAATTGCTTTCATCTATATTTTGAACGTGTATTTTACCAGTACTGTCCATATATCTTTCTCTGGTCACAATTAGCTGGTGCTGAATCGTGGCATCCGAAATATCAAATGAATATTTTCCATCAGCTCCTGTTATTGTTTGCCAGGTTTTTCCTGTAGCATCTTTCAATATTACTTTTGCGCTGTCCAGGGGTTCATTAACTGCGCAATCCATCACAATTCCTGCAATTGTTCTTTTCTTTGTCGTTTTTGAAATAGCATATAATGCAAGGCAACATTCAGAACCACGGTCCGAGCTTATGATCGCATTATTTAATAATGGTCCGTTCTCATTGGCAAAAAAGTAAATATCGTCTCGTGATGAATTGACAGGGGAGCCCATATTTGCGGCAGTTTTCCACTCAGTAACAGATCCTTTAGCGGAATAAAGATCGTAACCTCCCATTCCTGGCATTCTGTCTGAAGCAAAAACAAGTGTACCAGTTGTATTATGATAAAATGGCGCCTGCTCGTTAGCAGATGAATTTATAGCGTTTATATTTACAGCATCACCTGTTGTTCCATCTGTAAGCAAAGGTGCATACCAGATATCAAAACCTCCTTTACCACCTGTTTTGTCTGATGAGAAGAATAAATATTTGCCATCAGTCGAACAAAACGGTTGTTTACTGTTATGTCCAGCTTCATTGACTGAAGTAAGTAATTGCGGTTTGCTCCATCCATTTGCTGTTTTATTCGAATAATAAATGGAGGATATAGTTTGTCCGTTCTCTTTTTTCCACTGGGTGAAATAGAGATGATTATTATCCGCACTAATGCATGCAGCACCCTGGTTTAATGATGAATCTATGGATTCAATTAAAACTGGCTCTCTATTTTGAAGATCATTATTCAATAGTGCTGACCTGAATAAACGGTTGTGATAGGGATTGGCGTTAGGAAAACCTGATTCCCTTTGAGTGCTGGTAAACAGGAATTGATTCTGCCTCACAGAAACCGGGGCAAAGATGCCATTGTCTCCAAAACCTGTAGTGATCTTTTGAGTATGATACATTACAGAATCGGGTTTTCCCAGTTGTGCTTTTACAAATTCAAGTGTTTGCTTTTCTTTTAATGCAGCGCCATAGCTTTCATCATTAGAACTATTATTATCGAGAAACCGATTTAAATATTTTTCAGCTTCTGTATAATTACCCAGGCTTCTTTCACAAACCGCATTCCAGTATAACGCTTCATGATATTTTACAGAATCTTTTTCAATACATTCTTTATATACTGCCGAAGCTTCTGACCAGTAATTAGCCATGCGATAGCTTTCTGCCTCTTTAAACAGGATATCCGCTTTACTTTTATAATTACCAATTCTACCGGCATTCCGGTGAACATTTAATGGAAAATCGTTTTGGTATTTAGATTCTCTAACCGAATTTAAAAATTGACCGTACAAGCCAGCCGCCGTAAAATATTCACCAGCTGAAAAATACTGATCGGCCATTGCCAAACGTTTATCAGTCTGGCTATTTGCCTGAATCAATAACATACACCCTATGAGGAATAACACACACCGCTTGCCTCTGTAATGAAAGGCATTTGGGTGGCTGTTAATAGTACTTTCTAAAAAGGTATTGGTCTTCATATTGTATGGATCAAATTTTATTAATTAGGTTTTACTTATTGTGTTTTACAGCCGTGGACAATGGATAAAATCAAATACTCCTTTACTTTCTTTTCTAAACACATAGGAAAAGGTAAGTTCAAAGCTGTTCACATGTTTTACCATCGACCCTAACTTCGAAGTATTAACATCATAGCTTATTCCAACTAAAAGGTTTTTATAATCCAATCCAATATAAGGTGCAATTGCATCTTTATAACGATAGTAAGTGCCGGCCATAATTGTAGTTTCTTCATTTACATACTTCTGAACATATACGCCAAGCATAGTTTCATTTGCATTTCCCTGCTGATTGTATAAAAAATGCGGAACAATGCTTAGCCCCTCTTTAAGATTAATGCTTGCTCCCCCATGAATAACATAACGCATGGGAATAGTATTCAGTTCGCTGCTTTGCGTGGAAACAATCGGATCTGACGGTTTATTTATATGATAAATAGCAATGCCTCCAAAAAGATTGTATTTTTTATCAGGAGTTCCATCGTAATAAAGTAAGCCGGTTCCCATATCTAAAGTGGTAGCAGATGACCGTGTAAAACTTTCCGATGTTGGATTGGTGGCATTGTAACCAGTTATGGGATTCCACTGGTCGCCCCATTTAAACTTCGTTTGGTCTACATGACGGTTCATAACTCCAACCTGCATAGCAAAGATCACATGCTGGTTTTCTTCTTTTCCAAACTTTACTCCGGTGTATGCAATAGATGCAGAAGCATTTAGATAATTAAATCCGGCGTCACCTGCTGATTGGTTCAACATACTTATGCCTAATGCAATATTATCATTGGTTCTGGTATCGGCGGACAATCCGGTTGTGCGATAAGGATTTCCCAATGCACCCCATTGACTTCTATAAATGGCAGAAGTGCCCATATAGCCATCACCTTGTCCAACCATTGCAGGATTTATATACATCGGATATGTATAATTCTGCGTAAAATGAGGATCTGTTTGGGCTGCCAATTTTTGCATGGTATTGAATAACATGCAAACAGTAAAAAGCACAGGCAGTTTCATTGGATTAAGTTTAGGTTTATTATAGAATCGGATCTTTTTCATATGGATTCAATATCAATACTTTTCAGTTGTTCATTTTATTTTCAACCTAGCGCAATAATGTAATATTTCCTTTTTGTTGAACAGTTCTTCCATCAGCCATCACTGCTTTCAGCACATATACATAAACGCCAACCGGTTGGGCAGTTCCGTTGTATTTGCCATCCCATCCCTGGTGAACATCATTAATTACCTGAATTTGTTGTCCCCACTGGTTAAAAATGCGCATCTCAATCTTGCTTATATAATTGCCATACACATATAATATGTCATTCTTGCCATCGCCATTTGGACTAAAGACATTCGGCACAAACACATCCTTATCTAAAGGAATTACTGTAATAATATAATTCTGTGCCGTTCCCGGACAGCCATTATACATTGGTATTACCGTAACTTTTCCCTTTGAAGGAGTGGTACCTTTATTAGTAGCAGTGAAGGTGGGTACATTACCGTCACCTGAGGCTGGCAAGCCAATAGAAGAATTTGAATTTGTCCAGTTAAAATTCACTCCGGCAGGTGTACCCGAAAAATAATTTGTTGGAATAATTGATCCATCAATTACAGAAGTATCGGTTTGGCTTCCTACTGTTGGAATAGGTGTAATAGTTACTGTTAAGGTAGCGGTAGGTGTTGCGCACTGTCCGGCATCCGAAGTAAATGTATAAGTACCCGAATTCTGATTGTCAATCGTCGAAGGACTCCATGTTCCTGTAATTCCATTTGTAGAAGTTGCAGGCAATGCCGGTGGCGTGTTTCCTGAGCAAACTGACAGAGAGGTTCCAAAACTAAATGTTGGTGTTAATATTGGATTTACTGTTACAGTAAATGTTGTACTGGTTAAACATTGTCCCGCTACCGGATCAGGAGTAAATGTATAAACTGCAGATGCCTGGTTATCTACTGTTGCAGGACTCCATGATCCATTCAATCCATTAGTTGATGTTGAAGGTAAAGATGGTACAGCACTTCCTGCACAAATTGTAAGTGTTGTGCCAATAGCAAATGTAGGAATTGTATTAGGAGTAACTGTTACATCAAATGTAGTTGTTGTTGCACATTGTCCTGCTGATGGAGTAAAAGTATATGTTGCAGAATTCTGGTTGTCAACGGAAGCTGGATTCCATGTTCCCGTAATTCCATTCGAAGAAGTTCCTGGAAGTGGCGGAACGCCAGAACCTTGACAGATAGTTAAGGTAGTTCCAAATGTAAACGTTGGAGGTACATTCGGGTTAACTGTAACATTTAAAGTTGTACCTGTTGCGCACTGACCCGGATCAGGAGTAAATGTATAAGAACCGGAATTTTGATTATCGATACTAGAAGGACTCCAGGTTCCGGCAATTCCATTAGTGGATGTATCTGCCAGAGTTGGAACAGTTGCATTTGCACAAACCGATAGTGAAGTACCAAAACTGAATGCTGGTGTTATTATCGGATTGACCGTTACTGTAAATATAATTGGCGGCGCACATTGGCCTGCTGTTGGTGTAAATGTATAGGTGCCTGAACTTTGGTCATCTACGGCTGAAGGATTCCATGTTCCGGTTACTCCATTAGCTGAAGTGGTTGGTAATGTTGGAACCGAACTGCCGGCACAAATAGTAAGTGAAGGGCCGAAAGAAAATGCCGGTGTAATAGTTGGATTAACGGTTACATCAAATGTAGTTGTCGTTGCACATTGACCAGCAGAAGGCGTGAATGTATAGGTTGCTGAATTTTGATTATCCACAGTTGCCGGACTCCATGTTCCTGTAACGCCATTTGTTGAAGTAGTTGGTAATGACGGTGCAGTTGCTCCGGAGCAAATAGTTGTAGAAGCTCCGAAACTGAAAGATGGTGTTACTACCGGATTTACTGTTACTGTAAAAACTGCGGTAAGAGCACACTGTCCTGCATCAGGGGTAAAAGTATATGTACCGGAATTCAGATTATCCACACTTGAAGGGCTCCAGCTGCCTGTTATACCATTATTTGAAGTTGTTGGTAAAGAGGGAACGCTGGCTCCTGCACAAATAGTTGATGAAGTTCCGAACCCGAAAGTTGGTGTAATATTAGCTGCAATGGTAACTGTAAATGTTACAGGCGGGGCGCACAATCCGGGAGAAGGTGTAAATGTATACACTCCGGAATTTTGATTGTCAACAGTAGCTGGGCTCCATATGCCTGTTATTCCATTGTTGGAAGTAGTGGGAAGTGATGGAACGCTGCCACCGGAACAAATAGTTGCTGAAGGCCCGAAACTAAATACAGGGGTAACATTTGGATTTACAGTTACATCAAATGAAGTTGTAGTTGCACACAGTCCTGCAGTAGGGGTAAAAGTGTATGTACCGGAATTTTGATTATCAACTGTTGCCGGACTCCAGGTACCTGTAATTCCATTTGATGATGTAGTTGGCAATGCAGGAACAGAGCTTCCCGCACAAATAGTAAGTGTAGCACCAAAACTGAATGTTGGTACTATATTCGGATTAACGGTTACAGTTAATGTAGTACCAGTAGCGCACTGACCTCCGTTTGGTGTAAATGTATAGGTGCCGGAATTTTGATTATCTATTATTGATGGACTCCATGTACCAGTAATTCCATTACTGGATGTTGTTGGAAGAGAAGGAGCTGTTGCTCCATTGCAAATGGAAAGGGAAGTACCAAATGGGAATGTTGGAACAGTTTTCTGAATAACGGTTACGTTTATTGTAAAACTTAATCCGCACTGGCCAGAAGTTGGTGTAAAAGTATAAGTGCCGGAGTTCAGATTATCAATTACTGCCGGACTCCATGTACCCGTAAGGCCATTCAAAGAAGTGGTAGGTAACACAGGTGGTGTAGATCCTGCACAAAAAGAAGCTATACTATTAAACTTTGGCTTGAATATGGGATTTGACAGAACAGTTCCGGTATTTAAATTTGTTGTACAGCCGTTTATGGTCAATGCAAAATCTGAATAAAGCCCTGCTTTTAATCCTGTAACATTTATGTTCCCCGATCCATCTGCCACAAAATTCGCAGGTCCAACCAGAATGCCATTTTCCGAATAGCTTATCGAATAAGTTCCACCTGCTGTTAAACCACCAATAGTAATATATCCTTCCGATCCGCCACAAGTAGTAGGATTATTGGCAAATGAAATAAAAGGTGCCTGAATAGAAAAGGAAGCTTTATAATTGTTACCTCCATTATTTAAAGTAACTGTTTCATTACATAATGTGGTACTGACAGATGACCCTGAAACATCATAATATACCTCCAGAGTATAATTTCCCGCAGCAAATGCAGTAAGATCTATAGGAGCATAAGGAGATGTTGTACCATCTGCAATAACGCGGTTCCATTTTTGATCGCCTGCTACACAAGAACCACCTGAAGGGAATTGACTTGAGGGTATATCACAATTATCCACTAAAGGAAGATCAATTGGATTAAAGGCACCAGGAACTCCACTTTGCAGATAAATTCGATAATACATTCGAACACTACAAACATTCGCTATTCCAGGAGCTTTAAAGGTCCTTACTTCACCTCCCCTTAATATTAATGTTCCGGAATTTCTTGTATGTGTTCCAAAATTCGAATTCGTAAATACATTTGCTGCAGGACCAATAGATCCAGTCGTATTGAAAAAATTATCCTGATTACAATCGGAGATCCAAACAGCAGAAGCTGAGGTTCCAAACGTTTGCGCCTGGGTGGCTGAAGAAAAAATAAGCGTAATAATTAACGTAATTACACCTGGTACGAATTTCAGTTTCATAGAATTTGGCAGTTAGTAGAAATACTAACAAACAATGTATTTCTTGCGGTAAGATATAATACTTTAATCTAATCTACTAGTACTCGTTAATTTTTTTTAATATCAATTTTAGTGAGATATAATTACCGCTATCAGAAAACTAGTAAAACTACCTGCAAAAAAGAGTAAAAGTCTGCTGGTAGATTTACGATAAGTCCAGCCAGAATGTGTGTGGGATTGAGTTTTGGGGAAATTTATTTTATTAAGGATCCAGATAGATTATCTACATAAAGAATTGCATTGCTATGATTTCTTAAAATTGTAGAAGGATATTTTTCAGATAGCTCACTATTAAGTGTGTTATAAATGGCCGTGGCTTTTGATTCGCCTGGTACAACACAACTTACATAAGATGCTTTCATTAAGGCAGGAATAGTGATAGTAATCGCCATTTCCGGAACATCACAAAGATTTTTAAAGCAGCCATCATTAACTT
>JBJMLT010000246.1:0-3259 GCA_045805165.1 Flavisolibacter sp. | reverse complement strand
ATTGGACACTTCATTATCCCAGTATTTTAAATCCGATACATGCGTCCAGGTTAATCCATCATCGTGTATAGCCTTTAGCCATTTTTCTTTTGCATCAGGCCTGTCAAGAGATATTCCAAGAACAGTAAAATTTTTTTCTTTAAATCTATTGAACGCTTTTACAACGTTTGGATTTTCCGCCCTGCATGGAACACACCAGCTTGCCCAAAAATCCACCAGCACATATTTTCCCCTGAAATCCTTTAGAGCAACGGGCCTGCCCGACGTATCGTTTTGTATAAAATCAGGCGCTGGTTTCCCAATGGCGGTTAATTTTGCCGCATCAATACTGTATTGCATTTTTTTAACCAGCGCATTTTGTTTTGCCTCTGGTTTTAATAAGTCAAGTTGGTTCTGTAATTCATCCATATTCTTTTCGCGTACATATAAGGATAAGGCCATAGCGCTGATCGGAGAAGAAGGATGTTTGGATATCCACTCCTTATATAATCCCGTCCTGACCGAATCAAGCTTTTGATATCGGGGCCTGAGTTCCGCGAGCGTAACAGAGTCTTTATTTTTATAGGATTCATTCAGCGCTGTTACCAATTTATCCATGACCGACAGAGAAGGAGCATTTTTGATAAATTTATTAAGGTCATTTAATTCCTTCGCATATGCGCTTCCCGAATATTCTACTCCGGTCAGCAATGGACCCTTTGCTTTTATTTTAAACACTCCTGGTTGTAAATAAACAATAGAGGCATAACCCGGGACATTTACTGTTTTTCCAATTCTTAAAATATATATGTCCCCTTCATCAAGCTTCAGGTTAAACCGGAATTGTCCTTTGCCCGCTATAACAGAGTCTTTTTTTGTGGAAGAAGCTATGGGCGAAATATACACGACAGTACCTTCCTGCAGGTCATCAAGCTTTGCCTGTATGGTGGTATTTGTTTGCGCATTGATGGATGATACAGTTAACCAAAGCATCATTAATAAAATGACTTCCTTTATTATTTTTTGTTCTTTCATTTTTTCGATTGTTTATTTCTAAATTTTGCCTGATCCAGTTAGATTGTTTGATCACAGAGGGGGAAGATATAACCAAACAGAAAATTTCCAGAATTCCCAGGCATATTGTAATTATTATTGAGTGTATTGTGCGGCTCTCAATTTCTACTCTGCGGTGTTCGGTGGCCTATATCCCAAAGACCTCCTTCAATTTTACATCTAGAGCTTCGTGTTCTTCCCCGCCGCCGCCGTATCTGCCAATGATATTTCCATTAGGATCAATTAAGATCTGCGTGGGCAGGGTATGAATTCCGAAATTTTCACTGATGTCATTTGTACGGTCAAATATACCGTTCTCATATTTCAATCCACGAAGAACATGCTTCCAGATACCAATGCCATCCTTTTCTACCGCTTTCTTCCATGCGTCCGGCTTAGAGTCATCATCCGAGATGCCAACAATTTCAAACCCCTTGTCCTTATATTTTGAATAAAGCTCTTTCAAATGTGGATTGCCTTTACGGCAGGGAACACACCAGCTGGCCCAGAAATCAACCAGCACATATTTACCTTTTAAATCGGCAAGACTTAACTGCTCTCCTCTCAATTCTTTTGAGGCAAACACAAATGCTTTAGCACCTGGCGATCCAAGACGCAGCCCTTCCAGGTCTTTCTTAATGGCCTTTCCATAGATGCTTTGCTGAACAACCGGAGACATCCTGTTATAATATTCTTCTGCTTTCTTCAGAGTCATTCCGCTTATTCTATACCTAATCAGGTAAGCGGTTACATAGGAGTTTGGATGTTTATCAATAAATTCCATTTCTATTATGCCGAGTTTTTTAAAATAGGGATCCATAGCATCTTTTGCCAGGGTGGTTTTTTCCTTAAGTGATTCCAGTGTTGCCTCGTCCTTTTTAGCTTTGATCGCTTCTATGTAAGCATTGTTTGCATTATCATAGGTTTCGCGCAATGGTTCCAACTGATCTTCTATACCGGCTTTCGCTTTTTTTAGCCCGTCCATTTCCTTCTGCGTTTCTGAACCGGTAAGTTTGGCGCCGGCAAACTTGTTATAAGTAAGTGCAACGTTCATTGCTTTGGGCTCTATAAAAAGAGATACCCGGTTGGGATCATTAGCCGAACGGTTTTTGCGATCAGTAAACAAGCTAGCCATAGCCGGTGCAGGCAATTTGCCCTCAAATGAAAACCGGCCATTTTCAACAACGACGCTATCAGTTATATATTTTTCAGCGATTGAGGGATAAGCAAGATAAATATATCCTTCATAATTGCCTTCCAACTTTCCCTTCAGCGAAAAAGGTTTTTCCTGCGCCGCCGCTGCAATGCCTGCAAGGAAACCCAAAGTCAGCATTAATAATTTCATATTGTTATTTTGATGGTTCATAGTTCATGGTTCATAGACTGAGCAAGACTTCTTCACTATTTCCTGTAACTATTTGCATAGATCCTTTTTACATTTTTACCTTCCTAATCCCGCCCAATCACCCTACTTCGGATATCCCGGATTCTGCTCTCCAATCGTTGGGTTTAATTGAAATTCAGTGGATGGTATTGGTAAAATATATTGCTTTTGGTCAGTGATTGTTGGTCGCAGTTGTTTAACCGTTGCAAAGGGCAGACGCAAAAGTGCGAACCATTCGATGCCGTCTTCTGCAACCATATTGCGGGAGAATTCCCTGTATATCTCCAACAACATCTCATCAGCCGTACTTGCGTTATCAATAGCAGAAAAATCAGTTACACCTGCACGGCCTTCTATATTTTTCAATATGGTTTTTGGTTCAACAAGGTTTCCGCCCGAACGTACAATAGCTTCCGCCTTCAGCATATAAACTTCCGTCAGGCGGAAAGTATAGGACTCTTCTACCTTTGGTCCGAAATACTTGGTGAGATAAAAGGAGTCCTTGATTTGGGATGTCAATGGATTGATGGGTTTCGCAAACATCCATGTCTTACGAGGGTCATTTGCGAGGAGGTTCCTGAATTGTGGTGAAGCGAGATATACGGATGATTGTACATATTCGTACCGTGATCTTTTTCCCACCTGGCTGGGATATGGTGTTACTCCCAGTATTACTTCTTTACTTGTCAAACCTTTTACCTGGAAAAGGTCTTTCATCGTCGTTTCAAGTTGGTAAGCCGGGTTGCCGATAATATCATTGGCAAGTGCGACAGCGGCTGTATAATCCGCAGCTTGTCCTCTCAACATCAATATCCGTAATTTTAATGCTTTGGCTGCGGTCTT
>JBJMLT010000245.1:0-4714 GCA_045805165.1 Flavisolibacter sp. | reverse complement strand
TCTTCTGTCTGAACAATAAAAACTCAGTCGCCTTGCTATCGTAAAAGCTTACATTAATTCCATCAATATATGGCAGGTTATTTCCTTCACTATCGATTTCAAAATAATGCGGGTTCTTTTTTAGTATCAGTCCCTGCCCTTCTTCCCACGCAACAAATTGAAATGGTCCTGTGCCTACGGCATGTCTCCTGAAATCATTTCCATACTTCTCAATTGCTTCGTAAGGAACTACAGAACAATATTGCATGGATAAAATGCCTAATATCGGCTGATACGGCTTTACCAAATGCAATTGAAAAGTTGTATCATTTATTGCTGTAAAGGCATTTACAGTATCTATTTTGCCATTAAAGATCCATGCGCCGGGACTAGCCGTTTCTTTTTTAATAATTCTGGTAAATGAGTACACTACATCCCCTGCAATTAATTTTCTGCCCTTCCCATTGGGGAAGCAGCCATCATCATGAAAGAAAACATCATTGCGCAGGAAAAATGTATATGTTTTTTTATCATCAGACAATTTCCAACTGTTGGCAAGTGAAGGCTTCATATGCAGCTGACTATCTACTTCCACCAGCGTATTATACAACTGGTGAATGGCCCACATGACTGACTGGTTCTTTGCAAATGCAGGATCCAGTGAAGCAATGCCCGTCTGCTCGTTATAATGAAATATTTTTAGATGACTGTTTTCTCTGTTATAGCAGGAAATCAGTATTAATAAAAAACATAAAAAAAATAAATATTTACATGTACCAATCATGTCGTAAGCAAAAGGGTTCTAAATTAGACAACTATTTGTTTTAATCATCTAATTTGGTACAATGAAAATTCAGTTCTCATCTTTTGTATTTCTCTTATTGCTCATTCATACAGCATGCCAGTCGCAACCATTGAACAGAAAAAAGGCCTTTACACACCAGGATACCTTAAGAGGTAGTGTAACAGCGGAAAGGGCCTGGTGGGATGTTCAGCGTTATGATATATCGGTAACTCCTGATTATGCTTCCAAATCTATCAGTGGCAAGACTACTATACGCTATAAAGTTCTAATGGCTAATCATTCCGATTATATTCAGATCGATCTTCAAAAGCCTTTAACGGTAGATGAGATCTATTATAATAACAAGCTGTATATTAATTATCCGGCAAAGCCTTATTACCAGGAAGGAAATGTATTGCACATTCCTCTGCCTAAGGCACCTTTGAACAGTATACAAACTATCTCCATTGTTTATCATGGAACTCCACGCGAAGCCATCAGGCCACCATGGGATGGAGGATGGATATGGACAAAAGATGGCCATGGCAAACCCTGGATGAGCGTTGCCTGCCAGGGATTGGGGGCATCTGTCTGGTATCCATGCAAAGATTACCAGGGAGATGAACCTGATAATGGGGCCAGTCTTACTATGATCGTTCCAGACTCTCTGATCGCTGTTGGAAATGGAAGAATGATATCCAAAACAGTTAACCATAATAAAGCAATTTATACCTGGGAAGTAAAAAATCCGATAAACAATTATGATATTATTCCATATATAGGAGATTATGCGAATTGGTCGGACACATTAATGGGAGAAAAAGGAAAGCTGGATTTGAATTACTGGGTTTTGAAAGAGGATCTTGACAAAGCAAAGAAACAGTTTGAACAGGTTAAGCTGATGCTTCGTGCATTTGAATACTGGTTTGGTCCTTATCCATTCTACGAAGATGGATATAAACTTGTACAAGCGCCGCATCTTGGAATGGAACACCAAAGCGCTACTGCATATGGAAATAAATTTATGAATGGATATTTGGGTCATGACCTGTCGGGAACTGGATGGGGATTGAAATGGGACTATATTATTGTTCATGAAAGCGGACATGAATGGTTTGGAAACAATATCACTTCAAAAGATATTGCTGATATGTGGGTTCATGAAGGCTTTACCGATTATTCTGAATCATTGTTCATAGAATATTATTATGGAAAAGAGGCGGCCGATGCTTACAATGCAGGATTGCGCAAAGGAATACAGAATGAAAAACCAATAATTGGTCCTTATGGCGTTAATCAGGAAGGAAGTGGTGATATGTATTCGAAGGGATCGAATATTATTCATACCATTCGTCAGGTGATCAATAATGATGAAAAATTCAGACAGATCTTAAGAGGATTGAATAAGGATTTCTATCATCAGACAGTAACAACAAAACAGGTAGAAGATTATATTTCCCAAAAATCAGGAATTGATTTTTCTAAAGTGTTTGACCAATACCTGAGAACTACAAAAATTCCGGTCCTGGAAATCAAGGCATCTGCTAATGGCACCAGCTATAGATGGAGCAATGTTATTGAAGGATTCAACATGCCTGTGCGCCTTAATGATGGAACCTGGCTGAAACCTACAGAAGAATGGCAAACGGTAAGCAAGGATATGAATTCTGTTGAAGTTGATAAGAATTTTTATGTCTTTACTAAAAAGGTGTGAATGGTGAATGGTCAATAATCAATGGTCAATGGGTGAACCAACAACTTCAAACTTCAAACCTTAAACCTCAAACAAAGTTGTAACTATATTTACGGCATGAGCACCATCCGGAAGCAAAGCATCATTTCATCCATCATTGTTTATTTCGGCTTTGCTTTGGGATTGTTCAATACTTATTTATTTACAAGGGAGGGGGGATTTACAAAAGAAGAATACGGACTCACAGGAACTTTTATCGCTATTGCTAATATCATGTTCTCGCTGGCGAGCTTTGCCATGCCCTCTTATATTGGTAAATTCTTTCCTTATTACAAAGCTCACCTGGATGATAAAAAAAATGACCAACTAACATGGGCTCTCTTATTGCCCTGCATTGGTTTTTTGTTTGTCATCGCAGCGGGCATTGGATTTAAGCATATACTTGTTGATAAAGTTTTTAATAATTCCCCCCAGCTCTTGCAATATTATTACTGGATATTTCCTTTTGGTTTTGGGTACACAGTGTTTATGGTGCTGGAAGCATATGCCTGGCAACAGAGAAAAGCTGTATTAAGCAATTCATTGCGGGAAGTTTTTTTCCGCTTTTTAATAACCATTCTGATAGTTGCCACTACTATAGGCATCATCAAAAGCTTTGATACATTCATTGCTCTGTATTCATTGCTTTATTTGATCCTTTCATTATTTCTTTTTGTATATTTTGGAAATATCGGACAGTTAAATATCACGTTACGTGTAAGCAGGGTAACACAAAAATTCTTTAAGAAGATACTGGCACTTGTGTCTTTTGTCTGGGGTGGAAGCCTGGTATTTAATGTTGCCAGTGTAATTGATACCATATTTATTGCTGCAGTGCTGCCTAATGGAATGGCTGCAGCGGGTATCTTTATTTTCGCCCAGAATCTTTCAAGCCTTATGCAGGCACCACAGCGTGCAATTGTTTCAGCTTCTTATGGTCCGCTTTCTACTGCCTGGAAGGAAAAGGACCTTGCCACTATTAACCGTATTTATTACAGGTCATCCATCAATCAGCTTATATTTTCCTGCGCCATGTTTTGCCTGATATGGATGAATTTTGAAAATGGCATTTTAAGCTTTCATATTCAGCCTGGATTTGTTCAATCAAAATGGATCTTTTTCTTCCTTGGCATTACTCGAATCCTGGACATGGGTACTGGAGTGAATGCGCAGATCATCAGTACATCTACATTCTGGAGATTTGATTTTATATCTGGCTTGATCCTGCTGCTTATTATGCTTCCTTTGAATTATGAGCTTACAAGATCATTAGGAGTGGTGGGGCCTGCGATATCGACCCTTATTTCTTTAACCATCTATAACCTGATCCGCTTTATTTATCTGTGGAGGAAATTCAACATGCAGCCGTTTAACATAAAAACGCTTGCAACTTTAGTACTGGCTTTCGGGATTTACTTTATTGCATCTTCGATGTTCCTTACTCAAACGGGATTTATTTGGATCGTAATGAAAAGCCTGGTATTTATTGTACTATTCGGTACTGGTGTATATGTATTAAAACTATCGCCGGATGTGCAGCCGGTTTTAATAACGATAGTAAAAAGATTAAGGTTGAGATAACATGGCCAATTGCTGACCGGTTTCGACACGTCCAACTCCTATAAACTTACGCACCCAGTAATCGTCATAAAGATCACTAATGGTTACTCCGGATGAAGAAGCATGAACGAATTTATTATTCTGCAGATACATGCCTACATGCGATACACCGCCTTTGGTATTGAAAAATACAAGATCGCCTTCTTTTAATTCAGTCCTGGAGATCCTTTTAGCCATATGATATTGCTCTCGGGCTGTCCTGGGAAGGTTAATGCCATAAAGGGCAGAGAAAATAACCTGCATAAATGCAGAGCAGTCAATTCCGCTTTTTGTGCTTCCGCCTAGCCTGTAGCGGGTGCCCATCCATTCATCAATTAATCTGAAAAGGGGAAGATTTTGAATCTGCTCAACTTCCATATTCAGAAGAATGGCGTATTTGAATTGAAGGCTATTTGCTTTTTCCAGGCTTCCGTTTGCAACAGAAGATTCTTCCATCTTTTTAACAGAAAATGCAGCTATCGACTCAGTCTTTTTAACAGGTTCAGCTTTAGGTATATCCATTACAATATCATCAAGGAATTTTAATTCAACCTTAGCATTGCCTGATGTAACTTGTTTGCCCTTTTGTGCGAGTACGGGTTGAAAAGCTACCAGTAGTA
>JBJMLT010000244.1:0-7726 GCA_045805165.1 Flavisolibacter sp. | reverse complement strand
TAAAGTTCCTGAGCGATGAACTCTGGCATACTTCAATAGAAATTGATCCTGCAAGTACCGAAGAAATACATTATAGATATTTATTTATAAATGAATTTGGGGAGAAAAAGAGAGAAGGTGAACGGAGCCGTATTCTGGATTTGAAAAAAGTTAAAGGAGATGTAGTTTTTATTGATGGCTGGAATGATGATAGCTATTATGAAAATGTCTTTTTCACAGCTCCGTTTAAAGAAGTCTTTTTCAAACACGGTAAAAAGCAGAAAGTTAAAAAAACAGATGACTTTACGCACATATTTAAGGTTAAAGCTCCGCTACTTGATCAGAATGAATGCGTCTGTCTCTTAGGCAGCGATGAAAAGCTTGCAAATTGGAATGTTGATGATCCAATTTTACTGCATAAAAAAAACGACTGGTGGACCATCCAAATAGATCTGAAAGGCTCAACGTTTCCTATCTCATATAAATATGCTGTTTATAATTATAAAAAGGAAGAATTTGTTCGGTTCGAGGATGGCGATAACCATGTAATTCATAACAATGGTTGTGAAAATAAAACCACTGTTTTACATGATGGATTTGTAAAATTGCCTAATAATAACTGGAAAGGTGCAGGTGTTGCCATACCTGTATTTAGTCTTCGCAGCCAGAATAGTTTTGGAATTGGTGAATTTGCAGATATAAAATTGCTGGTTGATTGGGCCAACGAAACAGGATTAAAATTAATTCAGCTATTACCCGTTAACGATACTTCAGCTACTTATACATGGAAAGATTCTTATCCTTATGCAGCCATTTCTGCTTTTGCTTTACACCCGATCTATATAAACCTTCATAAGATTGCTGGTAAAAAGAACTCATCTATTATTAAATCTCTTTCAAAAAAGCAAAAACAGCTTAATCAATTAGCTGAAATTGATTACGAACAGGTGATCCATTTTAAGATAAATGTATTAAGAGAATTATATGAGCTGGAGAATCTGGAATTCCTTGAAGAAGATAAATTCAAAGAATTTTTTGATGATAACAGATCATGGCTTGTACCTTATGCTGCCTTTTGTTATTTACGTGACAGATATCAAACCTCCGATTTTTCAAAATGGAAAACATTTACTAAATATAACGAGGAAGAGATTGAAAGACTTACTTCAAGACGATCCAGGCAATTTAACCAGATAGCATTTTATTATTTTGTACAATATCATTTGCACATCCAATTAAAGGATGCTGCAGATTATGCACACAAAAAAGGAATTGCTTTTAAAGGAGATATCCCTATTGGAATCTACAGGTATGGATGCGATGCATGGACAGCGCCCGATCTTTATAATATGAATCTTCAGGCTGGAGCTCCTCCTGATGACTTCACCATTAAGGGACAGAATTGGGGATTTCCAACCTATAACTGGAAAAAAATGGAGGAAGACCATTTTGAATGGTGGCGTTTACGCTTTCACCAGATGAGCAACTATTTTAATGCTTTTAGGATTGACCATATTCTGGGATTTTTTCGAATTTGGAGCATTCCCATTGATTGTGTAGAAGGAATTCTCGGTCGTTTCAATCCTGCCTTGCCTATTTCTTCGAATGAATTTGGTGAATGGGGTATATGGTTTGACTATGATAGATTTTGTAAGCCTTATATTACTGAAGATATAGTAAATAGTATTTTTGGGGAATACAGCGATCAAGTAAAAAGTACATTTATTGACATTACAGCCAAAAACCGGTACGAATTAAAAGAAGAGTTCAATACACAACGAAAAGTTGAAAATTATTTTTCTACCATTGATGACGCAGAAGCAAATGATAAGATCAGACAGGGCCTATATGATCTTATTACAAATGTGTTGCTTTATGAACAGCCGGGATCAGACAAAAAGTTATTTCATTTCCGCATACTTATTGAACTAACATCATCCTTCCAGCACCTTGATGATGTTACCAGATACAAGCTTAAAGAATTATATGTTGATTATTTTTATCGCAGGCAGGATGAATTTTGGAGAAAAGAAGCGCTTAAAAAATTACCTGCACTGAAAGATGCAACAGACATGCTGATTTGTGGAGAAGATCTTGGCATGGTTCCCCATTGTGTGCCTGAAGTAATGAAACAGTTAGGTATTCTAAGTCTGGAAATTCAACGCATGCCTAAGAATTTAAATACTGAATTCTTTCATCCAAAAGATGCTCCTTATCTCTCAGTCATCACTCCTTCTACTCACGACATGAGTACTATAAGAGGCTGGTGGGAAGAAAACAGGGAAAGAACCCAAAAATTCTTTAATAATATACTTTTGGAACAAGGTACCGCTCCATGGTATTGTGAACCTTGGATTAACAGGGCAATAGTTCTTCAACATCTGTATTCACCGGCTATGTGGAGCATTTTTCAGTTACAGGATATCCTTGGTATGAGTGATACATTAAGGAGGGAAAACCCTGCCGAAGAAAGAATAAATGATCCGGCAAATTCAAATCATTACTGGAATTACAGAATGCATATTGGATTAGAACAGTTGATAAAAGAAAAAGAATTCAATAAAGAGCTGAATGATTATATTTCCAAAAGTGGTAGAGGTTAATTGTCAGTATTTCGGCTTAACGTTTTTTAATTTACAGAAAATAAATTCATTCAGCTTCTAAATAGTATTGCAATTTTGAAAGTTAGTTATAGAGCTTTCGAGCTTAAGTTCAAATACCCTTTTACTATTTCTAAGGGAACTAAAACACATCAACCTACTCTTATAGTACAATTGGAACATTTGGGATTTACAGGATTGGGAGAAGCACCTGCCATTGCTTATTATAATATTCCTGTTTCAAAAATGATCGAAGACCTTGAAAGGAAAAAGCTTTTTGTAGAAAAATTCGCTTTTACAGATCCGGAACGTTACTGGCATTACCTCCATCATCTGTTACCATTGAATTCTTTTCTCGTTTGTGCTTTGGATATGGCGGGGTGGGACCTCTACGGTAAGCTTAAGAATAAGCCCTTATATCAATTTTGGGAAGGAAAACCTTCTAAACCTTTATGTGACTATACAATTGGGATTGATTCTATAGAGAAAATGGTCGGCAAATTGAAAGAAAAGCCATGGCCGGTTTATAAAATAAAATTAGGTACTGGTCATGATATAAAAATTGTTGAAGAATTACGAAAGCATACAGATTCAGTTTTCAGGATAGATGCTAATGCTGCATGGATCGCTACAGAAGCCTTGGAAAAGATTAAGGTATTTAATTCTTTGGGAGTTGAATTTGTTGAACAACCATTAAAAAAAGATGACTGGGATGGGATGAAATGGCTCTACGACCGATCCCCATTGCCATTGGTAGCCGATGAAAGTTGTGTTATGGAATCCGATGTTGACAGATGTTCAGGGTATTTTCATGGAATTAATATAAAGCTTACCAAATGCAGTGGAATTACCCCTGCTCTTAGAATGATAAAAAGGGCCAGGGAATTAAAAATGTCAGTAATGGTAGGTAGCATGAATGAATCTTCAATCGGCTCCTCTGCCATTGCCCAAATGCTTCATCTTATTGATTATGTGGATGCTGATGGGCCCTTGCTTCTTGAAGAGGACCTGGCTACAGGACTTCAATATAATTCCGACGGTACAATAAACACTTCCGGCAAGCCCGGTTTGGGAATTGAATTATTAAATGAGTTATAATAATATCACATATTCATGTGATAGATTTTATCATATCTGGCTATTAATTTAGATAGAATATTATAAGGAAAAATTCTTAAGTCCCCAACCTTATAAATAGTAGTATACATCATTGTAAAAAAGCTAGGTATGTTTAGAAACAAAAACAAAGCTATTGTTATAACTCTGCTATTTATTTTTACTACATTTTTTGCTTGTCAAAAACCAGCAGATTCTAAAATAGATCCTCCGCCGGTAATAAATAATGGAGATCCAGTTCTTCCGGCAGTACCTTATGAATATAAAACTGTAAATCTTCCATCTTATATTTCCGATTTTATAAAGAACGATCCTTCAATCGATAACACCCCATTGGATAATCCAATTACTAATGAAGGCGCAACCCTGGGAAGAGTGTTATTTTATGATAAGCATTTATCAATAAATGATAAAATAGCTTGCGCATCCTGTCATAAACAGGAAATGGCTTTTACAGATGGGAATGTATTTTCAACAGGCTTTAATGGTGGTCTAACTACCAGGAATGCTATGTCAGTTATTAATCTTCGATATTTTAAAGCGAAGAAAATGTTCTGGGATTTAAGGGCCCCTGATCTGGAAAGTCAGGTATTGATACCCATTCAAAATAGCGTGGAAATGGGAATGCCTTCTCTTAATCAGTTAGTAGATAAGCTAAATAAAATATCCTATTATCCCAATTTATTTAAAAATGCATTTGGATCCTCGCAAATAACATCCGATAGAATTGCAAAAGCTGTTTCTCAGTTTTTACGATCATTGGTATCCTTTAATTCAAAATATGATGTTGGCCTTACAAATAATTTTAGTAATTTTTCTGCTCAGGAGCTCCATGGATTGCAAATGGTTAAAAAAGCTTTTTGTGCAGAATGTCATAGCGATCTTACCCATGTAGCATCTAATTCAAACCCAACATTTTTAATAGTAGATAATTCTGGACAAAATACCGGTAATGGTTCTAATAATGGTTTAGATGACGTATTTACAGATAAAGGAATTGGTGGAATTACTAACAATTCATCTGATATAGGCACATTTAAAATACCAACATTAAGAAATATTGAATTGACTGCTCCCTACATGCACGATGGAAGATTTAGATCTCTTGAAGATGTATTAGATCATTATTCAACCGGAATAAAAAGAAATCCAAACCTTGGAATTCAATTATTTCCTCCCGGATTCAATTTTTCAGATCAGGAAAAGCAAGATATAGTTCTATTCCTGAAAACGTTAACAGATCATTCTTTAACTACCGATTCTAAGTATTCCGATCCCTTTAAATAAATAATCAATGATTAATAATGAATATTTAATATCCAAATATTAATCATTGACTATTTACCAATTAAAGCCATTTATTTATTTAGCCACAGTTGCATTCACATCCGTATTTAAATTGGTAAGTAACCTTCCATTAGGCAGCTGTTGAGAAGCATAATACAGTCCCAGGTTGTTGCCGTTTTTTTCCATGGTCAATAATATATCCTTTACTGGCAGATCCATTCCAGTATTATCTCCATCAGTGAACCTCCATTGTTTTATTAATTTTCCTGAGGCGTTTTGTAATGATATTATCCTTTTAATTCCAGTTTGCCCGCAATGATTATAATAAACAGTTAATCGATCGTTTAAGTTTTCTTTGCTTAGCGTTATGGTTTTTAGTGCTACATGCTGCACCACATATTCTTTAACAAGCACCTTGTTACCTAAACGAATTTCAAAGCTGTCACCTCCATATTTAGGAATAAATGCAGAAGAAAAGATTACTAAAATAAAAGCAACTGCATTTTTTACAGTAAAGAAAATTTTGCTTTGCATACAATTAATTTTTGAATTAAATAATAAGCAAAGCAACAGCGAAGGATTGTTTAATTAGGCCGTCTCTTGATAAGTTGTATTTTTTACTTGACCAACTGCAACATTTTTCAAATCATTTTTTTTCTTTTTTTCTGAATAACCTTTTATCTTTTTGTAGAGTAAGAAAGTTAGCCTTGTTGAAATAATGCCAATTACAGCGCCTGCCACTACATCCGATAACCAGTGTCTCTTATTTAATATTCTTAAAGTTCCCGTAGTAAAAGCCATTCCGTATCCGGCTAGAGCTAATGCTGGATAATTTTCCTTTAATTCTTCTCTCATAAGTTCAGCACCTGCAAAACAAGTAGCCGTATGACCGGAAGGAAATGATTTTTTCTTTCCGGAAAGGTCGGGTCTTCTTTCATTCGTAAGATGCTTTAGAGGATAAACTATTGAATTTAGAATTCCTTCGGATAAGGAGAGGATGAATAATCGTTGTTTAAGATCATCTTTTGTCCGTATTTTAAATACCTGCAAAAGAGCAACTGCTATAAAAGGTGCCCATTTTAAGTATTGATCGGCCTTTGTAAAAAAAGAATTTTCATGAATTACGGTAGTCTGTCTGACTTTTTTATCAATGCTGTTAATAATTGACATAAGTAAAGATTAAATTCTGGTAATGAATTATCAATTTAAATTCCAGATATAGAAATGCTTACAATTAATTAATTAGCTTTTTAAGCTTTTTACTTATGTATAAAAAATTGGTCATTTTGATGAATTTGCCTGTGTAGTTAAGTTTTAATTGATTTTAACATTGTTATCGTTCTAACCGATCTGCCAGTTTATAGATTAATAAAGCTTATTGGCATGGTTTAAGTATTATATACCCTATAAAATATAATAACAATTATGAAAAGGATCTTTTTGATATGTATTTTGCCTGTTATAATAGTGGCCTGTAAAAGCAAGGAGGTACCGCCTACTCAAACCACTATTGTTTCTCCGGCAGATACAGTTGGATTATCTCAATTCCAGCAATGGAAAGCTCAGCATGAACTGGCTACACCTGGTCAATATCAGTCGCCAGTACAGCAAAAGACAGAGGTCTATAGAAATAATGTTCGAACTACACATTCTGGTTCTGGTAATGGTACAGTTTATCGGTCAACTTCCGAGTCTAACCATACAGCCACGGTAAGTCATAAAAAAGGATGGAGCAGAGGTGCGAAAGGGGCTGTTATCGGCGGTGTTGGAGGAGCTGTTGTTGGTGCAGTGCTGGATAAAAAGAACAGAGGGGCAGGGGCAGTTATTGGGGGTGTTTTAGGAGCAGGTGCAGGTTATGGTATCGGTCATCATAAGGATAAAAAATATGGCCGTTATTAAAAAAAAAATATTAATGCAGGATTTTTGAATTCCAATTAAATTTATTGACATTTGGTTCACGATTGCTTGGGGAAACACACACATGAACCCAAGTTATATAGAAGGTCACCCAGGTGACCTTCGCCCATTATATAGGTCCTATGAATTCAGTTTCTTTCTTAATTATTAATTATTGTTTAGCTGTTATCTTTTATCTTTTTATTTAATTGGCACGGTTTTGAAATCTAAAATACCAAACAAGTGAATATGGAAATGCGTAAAGAAAGCATAGTGGGAAAGAGAAAAAGAAAGCTAATGCAATTAAGGCCTGTCTTAGTTAGGTCGGTAAAACCAGGACAAGTACAAAGTGCAAATTATTCTAAACAGGTCCAGCATTCATTCCCCTGGCACAATTAAATTAATAATTCGAATATTCTTATCCGTTAAGAAATTAAAGAAAGCCCACGAAGGGCTTTCTTTAATTAAGGTTTTGTTTTATAGTTTCCAATCAGGTAATCTTCCCGGCGTATAAGAAGCTCCACTTTGTTCCAGTTCCTGTTCCAGTTTTTTAATGTCTGAATCTATCAATTTGATTTCTTTGTAGATCGGTGTAAATGCCTTGGCTGCTTCATTATAAGAATTAATAAAAGTAGTCGTCGGCGCCGTGGTGGTTGTAATAAGTCCATTCATAATACTATTCATTCGGTCATGAATGGAAGTTGGTGATTCAAATTCCCTTCTTAATAACGTCGCATCTCCATTTAATTTTCTGTCAACGGTACTCAATCTTCTTTCGAGTTCAACCATATTTTTTATGATTGAAGCATTCGCATAAGATTTCTGAATGGCAGCTTCCTTCATGTACT
>JBJMLT010000243.1:0-6846 GCA_045805165.1 Flavisolibacter sp. | reverse complement strand
CAGGCGATATCTGCTGCATTATATTTACCCGTATCGAAATTGGGTAAAGTTGGAATAAAAACTGAGCAGATGGCAATGGCACCTAAAATCATAAAAGGCATTGCAGATTTGAAGGAAACTTTGTTCATGTTTTTCGCTAATTGTATTTTAATTAATTAATATATGAACTATTACTACTTAAAATTCGAATGTAATTTATTAAAAATTGCTAAAATACATACATATAATTTATTTTAATGTATGCAAAAGTGGATAAAATGTCAATTTTGTGCTCTATTTGGTCAAAATTTAAGATTATAGACCTATGAGTTTAAAATATCCGAGATAAAATGAACATTAAAGTTTTTTATTATGGATGGGGTTGAATAAGTCAAAAGTTAAAAGTCAAAACCTAAAAGTCGTCAATCGTGAATCGTCAATCGTCAATGATCGGGAATCGGGGGTCGTGAATGATGTTTTCACCAAATTCCTAATTCCCAATTCCAAAATCATAAAATGGAAAATCCTTATTTAGGGATTAGCATTTTGATGTTAGGTGGATTTGGGTTGTAAGCTTTGGGGTGGGTTTATGGTTGGTTGGAGGTTGGCTTATAGTTGGCTTTGAGTTGGCTTTGATATGGCTTTGAGTTGGCTTTGATACGCTTTAAGTGGAGGAGGAGGGAAAATGTAAAAGGAAAAATGAAAAAATGGGATCTTGCTTTTTAGTTTTTCTTCTTTTTTATTGGGGTTCAAAAATACATATTGAGAGGCTTCTAATAATTAATAATCAATAATAAATAATTAACCAACCTCCTTAGCGGTCTTTGATCCTTTGAGTGCGTTGGGTGAAACAAAAAATACTGAGCCTAAGCACTTTTAGGTTTTGACTTTTAACTTTTGACTTATTCACGATATCCGATTCCCGGAAATTGACTATTGACGATTGACCCACTTAATTTTGCATTATTAAACTTACAAGTATGATAGAATTGATAACGTCTGATAATGAGCTATTGGATGCTTATTCGCGGACCGTAAGTAAAGTATATAATTCCATTTCTCCTTCGGTAGTCCATATACAAAACAATAAAGAAAAAACTAAAGATAAAAAGGAAGCACCTGCTTCTTCCGGATCAGGGTTTATTATTTCAACTGATGGCTTTTTAATATCCAATCACCATGTAGCTGATAAAGCAAGTTCCCTGTCAATAACCTTACATGATGGATCTGTGCTGCAAGCTGATTTCCGGGGAAGTGATCCGTCAACAGATATTGCAGTACTTAAAATAGATGGCAGAAATTTAAAAGCCCTTGGATTTGCCGATTCAGATTCTCTTGTTCCAGGACAAATTGCCATTGCAATTGGTAATCCTTATGGATTGCAACATACAGTAACTGCGGGCGTTGTGAGTGCTGTTGGGCGAAGCCTTAGGGCAGGAAATGGAAGGTTAATTGATGATGTTATTCAAACCGATGCTGCTCTTAATCCGGGAAATTCAGGAGGACCTCTTCTAAATTCAGAAGGATTGGTTATTGGCGTGAATACTGCGATCATTCCTTCTGCGCAAGGAATATGCTTTGCGGTATCCTCTAACCTTGCCAGTTATGTTGCAGGACAAATAATAATGAAAGGGAAAGTAAACCGAGCTTTAATTGGAATTGCGGGACAAACCATTTCATTAACAACCAGGATAAAGGAATATAACCGGTTGAAAAATAAATCCGGTGTATTTGTATTTGAAGTAATGAAAATCAATGCCCTGAACCATCGCAAGATCCAGTACGGCGATATAATTGTTGCATTCAATGGCAAGGAAGTGGAAAGCATTGACGCGTTATTTAAATACCTGACGGAAGAAACTATTGGCATTCCGGTTCAGATAAGCTTATTAAGAGAAGGTAAATTGGTAAATGAAATTATTATTCCGGAAACAAACTATAATTAATGTGGTTATGTTTCTAAATTAAAAATGAAAAATATAAAATTAAAAAATTGTTTCTTTAACCATTATCCGCTTTTTCATTTTTACTTTTTCATTTTTAATTTAAAGAATTGTTACCTTTCCTAGAATCTACTATAACCAAAACATTTGTTTATGAAAAAGATCTTGATTTTTGCAGGGATATTTTCTCTCTGCTCCTGTAACAGTTCCAATAATTCCTCATCCAGCTCTTCAGAGTCTCAAAAGAACCTCGATGCTTCCCGTGTAATTAATAATGCATTTTTGACGGGTGACACCAGTAAAATTGACAATGTAGTAGCAGCAGATTTTGTAGACCATTCTGATCATGGTGATGTACCCGGAAGAGATAGCCTTAAAAAGATGATCGTAACGATGCATACTCAATTTAAGGATATGAAAATGGAGGTTATGCATGATGCAGCAGACAGTTCACAAGTATTTACTCAAATACATTACACTGGAACAGGAGATGGTGTTATGATGCCTCCCGGTGCTTTTGATATGCACGGAATAGAAGTTACAAGATTTAAAGATGGAAAAGCTGTAGAACATTGGGGATATGGAGAAATGGGAGAAATGATGAAGATGATGACCAGGATGCAACAACCCATGAATACGCAGGATACAACTAAAAAGAAGAATATGTAAGCAAAAGCCGGGTAATTCCCGGTTTTTTTATACCGGTACTTCCGTGACTACTTCTTTCTTTTTAATGTTAATCTTATTCCTGACAAGAACATTAACCCTGGAAAGAAGGAATATAGCCAGAATGCTTATTGCAACAATGATCCATCCCAGATAATTATAATGCTGTAAAGGACTATACCTGGTTTTTTGAACAACTATCAATCCGGCAAAGGCGGCAGCAAATCCTCCTGCAATTTGCTGAAGAGATGAATTGATGCTCATAAAAGCACCGCGGTCTTTGGCATCCGGCACTGCTGTTACCAATGTGGTTGATGGAACCATTCTACCTAATATCCCAGCCATCATTAACACATTCAGGCAAACAATTAAAACAAAAGGTATTGGTTTTAAATTAGTATATATTAATACCATTACCATCATATAACCGGTGGCAATTGTAAATAATCTGAACTTATCCATTCGGTCGCTAAGCTTACCTAACATAGGCATGAATATTAATGAACCAACACCAGCCATCATGAAAAGTATCGGTAACTGCTGTTGGCTTACTTTCAAATTATTAATAGCATAAGCGCTACCGAAAGGCATCATCATAAATCCACCGATACTTAATAAAGCAGTTGCGGAGAAAGCTATCTTGTAACTTCTGTTTGAAAATGTATTCTTTAGATGCGATAAAGCTGAATGGTCTTTCTGCAGCTTAATGTGTGCATTTACAGGTTGCATTTTTAATATGATCAAAACCATAATAATGGCAGCCAAAGAAACTACGAGCAAAAATGGAGATTGCCAGCCCCAACTATTTGCTATAAAAAGTGCAATAGGAATTCCAAGCACCTGGCTGGCACCAAAGCCCATTTGCATGAAACCCATAGCCCTGCCCCTTTGCTCAAGGGCAAACTGATCTGTCATAATAGCCATGGAAATAGAACCAATAACGCCTCCAAATAATCCTGTAATTATTCTTGCCCCTACCAGAACCGAATATGAAGAAGTTAAGCCACAGCAAAGAGTTCCTATTAAAAAGCCGGCATAAAAGAAGATCAATAATTTCTTACGATCATAACGGTCTGCAAATCCTGCAGTAAGCAAGCCAGAAATGCCTGCACTTAAAGCATATGCTGAAACTGCAAATCCGAATTTTGAAGTACTAATATTCATAGATTTCATTAGCAGGTCCCCAAGAGGAGACATGACCATAAAATCCAGTATTACAGTAAACTGTGTTATAGCAAGTAAAGCTATCAGCAGCTTTTGGTATGGAGTGAACTTTAAAACCGGCTTACTCATAATACATAGTTATAAAAGTTCAAGTGAATAGCAATAATAATTTCCATTAGAGAAATGTATTTACCAGGTATTTTAAAGATTAATTGTGTAAGTTATTCCTTACATAAGCATTTGTAAGTAAATGCTTACATATTATGAGGAGAGATGTATTTCAGACGCTTAGATGAACTGATCTCAAAAGGATTAATCTAAAAAAAATTCATTAGCTGCATTATTTGATGTGTAATACTACGGCAGGCTCTACATGATCATAATTGAATTCAGCACCGAAAGAAACGCTAGTATTAGATTTTTTATGATTCTGTAAGTAGGCATACCTGTGATAATTTCTAACTACCTGAAGTCCTGTTATATACCCTAAAGCAGCACCTGCAAATACATCGCTTGACCAGTGAGCATTTTCGGTAATACGACTCAAGCCAATTAAAGTAGCTGCGCTATAAGCCAAAACCGGAACCCAGGGTCTGTCTCTATACTCCTGAGCATAAACTGTAGCTGCAGAAAAAGCGGCTGTTGTATGTCCGGATGGAAATGAAGTACTACCATGCTTAAAAGAAAAGGCCGGACCATGGAATTGAGGTGTTGGGGGGGTTATCTTATCCGGATCTACAAAATTTGGCCTTTGGCGACCTGTAATATATTTTAATATACCTTCCATTGCACCTGCTACAAGATATGATTGCGTTGCTAAAAGAGTGGTGGTCTTCATTTTTTCATTTTTGAATACCCAACCGTATAATCCCATACCTGCAAGTACATAACCTTCATAGACTCCACCAAAATTGGTAACATAATGCGAAAGGCCACGGAAACCGGTATTATGTTCCATAAGGGTTGTAGCATATTTCTGAACATTTTTGTCTAAAAGAAAGAGACCTCCTTCTATTACAGCGAAGCCAGCCGCTTTACCCCATGCTTTTTTCTTAGTATGAAAAGGTCCGGTAATTTCCTGTACAAAATCTGTCCCCAATAAAACAAAATAAACCGGAACGGTAATTTTGGTCCTTTCGTTATATGCGGTCTGACTAACATTGATCTTTCTTCCTCCGGCACTATCTTTTTTCGTTTGCAGGCTATCCAGCTTTTTAATAAGAGTATCTGTTTTTTGGGCATATGTGAGGCTAGTTGCAAACAAACTCAGAGATAATACAAGGACAAAAGTTTTCATATGATAAACTTTAAAAAATTTCCACCGCAATCATTACACCAAAATAACGGCATGTTGCACTATAAATATGACTTAATTTATTTATCATAGCTTAATTACTTGCAAAAGCGTTTAATGGTGAACGTTTTATAAAATCCGGCAATAGTTTTTTGTGGAAGGATGGGTTCCAGACGAGATTTATTCCCGGCCCGCCCGATGAATAATTTAAACCTAAATGAAGTTGCTGATCTTTAAACTTATGCAATTGAGGGACAGTAATACCAGTAAATGCTCCAATTATATACCCAATCATTACATCGGAAGGAAAGTGAGCCAGAGCTTTTACTCTCAGATATCCTTCAAATAATGGAGGGATTGATGCCAGAGCGTATAATAAGTATTTTTTACCGCCTAATTCCGGATGATAATCGCTGTAGACCTTTACCATAAAAAATGTGGAAGCGGTTCCAGATGCCACATGGCCACTGTACATTGAATTTCTCTGATTTCCTCCTCTCCTTTCATCCAAAGTGAAATAATCATAGTACACTACAGGTCGTAATTTATTCTGGAAAGCGGGGCCAAAAGGACTAAAATTATAAATTGTAAAAGTAACAGCATGCATTTCGTAGTACATCATTAAAATTCTCCACCAGTCCTTCCTGATCTGTTTATCAAATGCAAGAGTGCCTGCGGAAGCAATAATTACTGGTAAGACAATATCTGATGTTTTATAAAATTTATCTCTGTTTGCCGGATTCAGATTAAGAGCCCAACGGTCAATAGCACTAAATATTGAAGGATTTAAGGATTGTAATTCAACATCTGTCAAATTTTGCTTTGCATGTATAATTTTTGGAATAGCATACAAATTTGCACCAGTTGCAATTAGAGCAAAGGGAATAGTAAAGCCATAATGCATCTTATACAAGTGAGGTGTAGTCTTTTCATCAGGTATAACAGAATCTTTCGAATTTAAATTGGAGATTAAAGATTGAAGATTCTGGCTAATTAAATGATTTCTACTTAATGCTGTGTTTGGAGATTGTGAATAGGAAGGTATTCTGATTGTCAATAAGACCAATAGAATCATCCATTTAACTGCATTAACTAAATTTTTAAAGGGGTCAACTCTTCTATAAAATCCGGATAGTGGTACCATAATGCCTAACTCTTAATAAAGATTTAAACATCATTTAATAGAAAATAATTATGCCAAGGAGTGGGGTGGGTAGATTAGTTAATTTAGTTAATTACGATTAATTGAATTATTATCAGGCTCAACAGTTTGTTATTCTGCAGTAACCGGGTCGATAATATTTTTAACCTCACTGATCTTAGTTGCAGGAAAACCGCCCTGCTGTGCATGCTGCTTTATCATATCTTCATTAGGAGCATTATAGATACAATAAATTTTATTATCTGTTACATAACTATGAACCCATTGAATCTGTGGCCCCAATTTGTTTAAAACTCCGCATGAAGTTTGAGATATCCCTTTTAATTGTTCAGGAGTTAGTTTACCCGCACCTGGAAGGTCGCGCTCTATTACATATTTAGGCATGATAGTTAGTTTGGTTGAATAAGTTATTAGTCTTATTAAGTTAATTAAGTTATTTAAGTTGATCAATTATTTTTTTAATTCTAGTTATTATTTATCAATAACCATAAAAATAACTGCGTGAGCGGGAAGAGCTATTTCGATCCCATTTTTTGCCTGAGCTGAATATGGCTTGATAGTATTATAGTAAGAGGGGCCACCATTAGCTTCAGAAGGACCATGCCCATTTACAAAGACCTTTTGGGAAAATTCACCAT
>JBJMLT010000242.1:0-2912 GCA_045805165.1 Flavisolibacter sp. | reverse complement strand
CCAGGTCTGCCCAGATCTTCGGGCCTGGTTGTTGGATCAATAAGCGCCTGAACTGTTTTAGCTCTATCATGCGCAGAGATGCCAGTAGTACATCCATGGCCCAGCAGATCAACAGATACGGTAAAAGCAGTTTCATGCAATGCTGTATTATTATTAACCATTAATTCCAATCCGAGCTGATCACAACGCTCTTCCATCAAAGGCACGCAAATAAGGCCTCTACCATATTTACTCATAAAATTGATCACTTCCGGAGTAACATTCCTGGAGGCGGTAATAAAATCCCCTTCGTTTTCACGGTCCTCATCATCCACAACAATAACCAATTTACCCGCCTTAATATCTTCTATAGCGCTTTCAATGGTATTAAGCATGAAAAATTTCTTTTTGCAAAAGTACTCTGAAGATCATCAAAATACTATTAAAATGTAAACGTGAATAAGCAGCAAAAGGAAGATTGAAGCTGTCGTTTAAAAGGATTTTAACTGTTAATATTTCCCTATAATTGGTGTAATTATAATTCCTTTCTTTGCAGGCGAAAACTAAATCATACTTATGTTCAAAAGACTACTCAACTTATTGATTATTACAATAGCTGGCCTTTCTTTATCCGCGCAGGTAACTACAAGCTCCATAACCGGAAGCGTACGGGATAATAATGGCCAGGGACTAGCAGGAGCAACAGTTACTGCAATACATAATCCATCCGGAACTACCTATTCAACCATTGCCAGTAAAGATGGCGTATTCAATTTTCCAAATGTTCGTATAGGAGGGCCATATACCGTTAGAGTGACATTTACCGGCATGCAGGATTTCACCATTGAAAACATCAATCTGGAATTAGGTCAGCCTTTCAATATTAATGCAACACTGGCGCCTTCCAGCCAATCACTTGAAGCAGTTATTGTTACAGGAAGGTCCAGACGAGCGGCTCCTGATAAAGTGGGCACCAGTACAAATATTACGAGCCGTCAGATTACCACTTTACCAACAATAAGCAGAAGCATTACAGATTTTACAAGGTTAACCCCTCAGGCTAACGGAACAAATTTCGGCGGCAGGGATGCACGATACAATAATGTAACAATAGATGGCGCAAACCTGAATAATAACTTCGGTCTCAGCTCAGATCCTTTACCAGGAGGCGGAAATCCTATTTCGCTGGATGCAATTGATGAAATAAGTGTAAATATTGCTCCATTCGATGTACGCCAGGCTAATTTTACAGGAGCAGGAATAAGTGCAGTTACAAAGAGCGGCACCAATACTTTTCATGGAACTGCTTATGGTTATTACCGCAATCAGAATTTTAATGGCACCACAGTTAAAGGTCAATCTATAGGAAGTCAGCAGAAGAGGAATAATAAGATCTACGGTGCCAGTATAGGCGGACCGATCATTCCCAACAAGGTATTTTTCTTTGTTAATGGCGAATATGAAGAGAATACATTTCCCGGAGTTCAATTTACTCCCACAGGAGGTTCCGGAGCAGGAAATATTTCCCAGGTTTCAATTGATTCATTAAAGGCAGTTGCCAATTATCTGAATCAGACTTATAAGTTTGATCCGGGAGCTTATGATAACTTCCCTAATTTTTCAACCAAGAACCATAAATTATTAGGGAAAATTGACTGGAACATCAGTAATGCTCATAAGCTGACAGTAAAATACAGCGATTATACCCAGAATACAGATGCCCTTATTAGCCAGAGCGGTGGCATTAATGGAGCGAGCAGTAGCGGTTTAGTAACTTATGGCCCCAGATTTTCAGGCACAGCACTTTCTTTTGCCAATGTGAATTATATCATTCATGATATAGTGAGATCAGGAACGGTGGAACTTAACAGTAATTTTCATGGAAAATTTGCTAACCAGCTTCTTGGTACCCTAACTAAAATAAGATCCACAAAAAGCCATCCGGGTGCAACATTTCCATTTATTGACATACTTGCTGCCGGAAGCAAAAACAATTATATAAGCGTGGGAAATGAACCATTCAATGGAAATCATAATGATGTTATAAATGATGTATATACAATAACTGACAATTTCAGCTACTTTACCGGAAAGAATACAATAACAGCAGGGGCTTCTTATGAATATCAGCGTGTAGGAAATATGTTTATGGCAGGTTCACAAGGTTATTATGTTTATAATTCTGTAAATGATTTCATTACTAATCAACCTCCAAAATTATTTTCGATAAACTATTCACTTCTTCCCGGACAGGATGCCGTTTATTCCGCAAATTTAAAAATCGGACAATTAGGCATCTATGTTCAGGACGAGATCAACGTTAATGCGCATTTCCGCTTTACTGCAGGAATCAGGGTAGATAAGCCAATATATCCCGAACAACCATTAGAAAATCCTGCTATTTCGAAATTGAGTCTGTATGACCATAGCGGCAACCTGACCAATTATACAACAGGACAATGGCCAAAGAGCAGTTTGTACTGGTCGCCTAGAGTAGGCTTTCGCTGGGATGTAGACGGAGATAAAAATTTAATATTGCGCGGAGGTACGGGAGTATTTACAGGCCGTATTCCATTTGTTTACTTAACAAACATTCCATCTAACAGTGGTATGTATCAATTTGGCGCCCTTATAACTTCTAACCTTCAAAACTTTTTATTCAATCCAGATCCACATGCCTATAACCCATTTTACAATCAAAATCTTAACCCCGCCCAATTTCCTACAACAGCAGGAACTGTAGTACCTACCGGTAGCTATGCGTTAACTACAAGGAATTATAAATTCCCCCAGATCTGGAGATTGAACTTTGCCGTTGACAAACAAATAGGGAATGGATGGAGCGCAACTTTTGAAGCATTATATACAAAAGATATTAATGCAACTTATATGTTCAATGCCAATCAAAAAGCACCTGATACTTTGGTTGTTTT
>JBJMLT010000241.1:0-2281 GCA_045805165.1 Flavisolibacter sp. | reverse complement strand
TTTGATGCATAAAGGATCTGATCTTAACCATACTTCTCCCCAGGTCTTAAAAATGTTGTTTTCCAATTGGCATTCTTTTCCGGCAGGTGTGAGACTTTGCATTGCCTGAATTCTTTGTGCTGGTGTCAGAATTTCATAAGTGCTTTCAACATTTTCCATGGAACCCGGACCGTTCCTGGCGGTTATCGTTGCAAACAGAACAAGGGCCGCAATTTCATCCGGAAATTCTGAAGCATACAAGGCGCCAACCGAGCCACCCCATGAATGACCAATCAAATAAATTTTCTCCTTTGCCGTTTTTTGCAAGATGAGATGAACAGCCTTTTCAACATCCCGGCACACTTCAATAGCTCTGCCAACCGGTTTGCCGTTTGGTGATTTCATTTCCATTTCAGGGTACCGGTCCGAATTTCCATACCCCAAAAAGTCAAGCGCATACACATCATATCCGTTTCCAGCCAGGCTTTCCATCCAGGAATTATTACCCATACTAAAGCCAAAGGAAAGGGCAGTGGGAAATGAAGAACCATGAAGAAATAATACGGGGTAATCGTTGGATAAAACAGGAGGAGTAACATGCGTAATGGCAATCTTTAATCCACCAATATGGCTTTCGGTTCTAATAATTTCTGGTTGGCTCATATTTATCTATTTTAATGTTCCATCATTGCCTGCCCATTGATCTTTGATAGAATTAAACCGGACCGCAGTAAAGCGACAATTACCTGTTTCATTCGCATTAATTAGTTGAAAAGCGGGGATCAGATGACCCGGAGTTGCCCGAGGGCAATTAAAACGTCCGCGATTTTATCCTTTTTTGGAACTCGTCCTTAAATGAAGATCCAATTGGAATTTCCTTATTATTAATAGTTACTGTAGCTCCTTCGATCCTTGCTATATAATTCAGGTTGATGATATAAGAATGGTGGATGCGTATGAAGTTAACCGGAAGCTGTTCCTCAAGCTCCTTCATCCGTTTATAAAATAAATATTTTTCGGTAGCCGTGTGAACATTGACGTATTCTTTTTGAGCTTCAAAAAACAGTATCTCTGAAAAATTTATTTTGATAAGCCGGCGATCAGTCTTTATGAACATATAAGGATCTTCGTTCGTCTTAAACTCATCTTTCGAACTTTGTAACTCAAAATAATTTTCCGCTTTAGTCACAGCCTTCATAAATCTCTCAAAAGATATAGGTTTAAGAATATAGTCCAGGGCATTATACTCGTAACTGTCTGCAGCATAATCTGAATGGGCAGTTGTGAAAATGATCTTTTGCTTTGAAGACAATATGCGGATCAATTCCATCCCGTTTAATAGTGGCATATTAATATCGAGGAAAATTAAATCGACGGGATTGGTCTTTATATATGCAAGGCCTTCCACACCGTTGTAGCATATGTATTTTAATTCCAGTGTTGGCATTTTTAAGATATGGCTTTCAAGCAACTTGATCGCATTGGGTTCGTCATCAATTATAATGCATGCTATTTTTTTCATACCGGGATGGTTAGTTCTGAACAAAAAACACCATTTTCATTAGTGGTTTTTAATGAATAATCCGCTCCATACAAAATGTCCAGTCTGGCTTGCAGGTTTTTTAAGCCAGTGCCCTTGGAAGCTTCTGGCTTCTGTTTGGGATAACTTTTATTTTTCACTTTAAAGATAAATTTGTCGGCACTTTTTATGTCGATCGAAATAAAATTATCCTGCTCTGTTTTATCGATGCCATGTTTGAAAACATTTTCTACCAGCGGAATTAATATCATGGGTGGAATCTTGACGAGACCTGTTATCTCATGATCCAGGTTCATTGACGTTTTAAGTGGATATCTCATCCTGATCTTTTCGAGGTCTATATAATTCTTTATGAAATCAAATTCCGTATTTACCAACACAAGCTTTTTTGGCCCTTCTTCCAGAAAATACCGCATTATATTGCTTAGTTTTTCTACCAGGTCTGCTGTCAGAGGAGATTCTAATTGCGCCACATAATAAATATTATTGAGCGTGTTAAATAGAAAATGTGGCTGTACCTGGGCTTTTAACAAATTTAATTGCGCTTCGGTGTGCTGGCTTTGCAGGATCGCCTGCTTCTTTTCCAAATTAAAAAAATCCATTGCGTAGCGAAAAGCGATGCTGAATATAAAGAACAGGGAAGTCAATACAACTGTGGAAGTATAATCTTTCGGAGGTCTCCCGTTGCGGGCCGCTTGTCCCCTGAAATACATCCACGCCCAAACAAGTTCCTGCATGCAGATATAAGAAATCAGACAAATT
>JBJMLT010000240.1:0-11887 GCA_045805165.1 Flavisolibacter sp. | reverse complement strand
TGCTTTTTAGATTTTCCTGTATTATTTATTGGGGCAAAAATACAAATTAGGCTAGTTACAATAATTAATAATCAATAATAAATAATTAACCACCCCTTTGCGGTCTTTGCACCTTACGAGTCTTTGCGTGAAACGAAAACACCGAGCCTAAACACTTTTAGATTTTGACTTTTAACTTTTGACTTATATAAATGATTCACGTCAACTATTTTGAAGCAAATTGGTTATTGATCAAAGAAAGCTTGCCGGTTAAGTTGTTATAGAAGGGAGAATTTTTTTTAATAGCTATTCCAAAATTAATTGCACCTGGAAAATAAGTATAGTCCTTTTGAAAAGTGGAATCGTGCGCTATTCTGTATCTTAAAACGGTGTAGTTGGTATGTGGCATCCATATTACTTCAGGCATTTGAGATTTTATAATATCATTTGTCCATCCATGGCGGATAAAATAGGGATTATGGAGACCGCTAAGATCCAATATATTTATTTCAGGATTAGCGGCGGAAGGATATCCATGCTCAGTTGCAGCGACTACAGAACCTGAAGGCAGATCTTTAATAAGCCAACTGAATTTCTCTGTGGCTTCAAAGTCATTCAATTTTGGCTTGTTTGTACTTTGTTCTCCGGTAATTGCCATTTCCTTATTCGTTTCCTTTTGTAAAAGATAAAATTTGTATGGGTAAGAAAAGGTGAGGATAGCAATAATAATTAATGTAAATAATACCGGAAGAACAAATGAGCCCTTGAAATATTTTGTATATTCTATACTTGCTAAAAAATAAAATGCTCCGATTATAATATAAGGAAGGCCTGGAACATAAAATCTGGACTGGTTCCCCATAATTTGCAATACGGTAAAAAAATACCCGAAGAACAATAACAATGGCAATAAAAAAACCAGGTAGGCACGCATATTCCATTTATCAAGAAACATTCCTGGTATTATAAAATAAATGCCATAATTATAAATAAAATTGAGGAAAAAGTCGACAGCATTCCAATCTGCAACTCCCATAAAGCCTTCATAGAACCCACCCTTCTTTACATAAAATGGCAGGGGCAATGGATTGCCAAAATACAAATATTTGATTAGGGTATCGGCACCTAATATCAAGACCATACTACCAAGAAATGACAATAGTTTTTTGGCAGGCACCCTGAAATAAATTAACACAAGAAATGAAAAGGTTCCATTTAAAATAATACTATCGGGGCGGGTAAGAAAGGCCAGATAAATTGCGAAGGATAGTTTTATTATATTAAACAAAGAAGAATTGCGTGTAACTAAAAATGCGGCATAAATAACTAAAGTATTAAAAAACACAGATGCCATAGTATCCATTCCCGTGGTAAGATTAAAGTTGAATGGCGCGGAAAAAAGAATGAATGCAAATGTGATCCTGATAAATTCCTGAGGAATGGCAAAAGATTCTCTGTTAATGCGTCCAATGATCTTATACATTAACCAAAGAGACAGCATCCCCCAGCTAAAAGAGCTTAAAATAAGAATGGTGCCATCATTTCTCACTGAGCTTTGAAAACCAACTAAGAGGGAAACACATTTTAACAGAGCTTCAAAAAAAGTATATACCATACTAGTACAACCAAAAGCCCTTTCTCCCGGATTCCAACCATAAACATGATGATTAATGATGTTGTCAGCATAACGCATGAACATATAGGCATCATCAAAATGACATCCTTTTTTAAGATGGAAGAATAAGAAACTTAACGTAAAGGCAACCGAGGCAAATAAAAGTGCATTACATATCCATAAAAGGGTGCTACGAGTCATACCAGTTATTTAAATAGCTTTTAAAGGGATATGAATTTTGTATTCAAAAAAGAAGTGAAAAAATAATCAATCCTGATTGTACTAAAAAATTGACATTGCAGCTTTATGTCAGGCTTCCTCCCCTGTCCATAGTGCACCTCCAATAGAATTGCGCTGTGCTCCAGTAACAGAGGCCATAACTGTATATTCAAGACGCCAACGAAGGGTACCTATCAAGGAAACAATAATAGCTTCTTTATACTTAATAATCGATTCTTCAGGTATTGAGATATTAATATGGAACTTTTTTAATTCTGTTCTTAAATGTTCAACCAAATACAAATTAAATGCACCCCCACCTGTAATAAATAAATTTGAAGGTCCGGTATTAAGCCTGGATAAAGAAGAACTGATCTGATGTATGATATGTTCGCAATAAGTAGATAAAGCATCTTCCGGTGAAAGATTAAAAGACCGAATCAATGGATAAATTACATTAGTACCAAAATCATTGGCTAGAGACTTGGGATATGGCTTGTTATAATAATCCAACTCATTTAATTTCTGCAAAAGGGGTTTATGAACAGAGCCTTTTGATGCCATGGCACCGTTTTCATCATATTCTTTATTTATTTCGGCGGCTATTAGGTTTAAAACTCTATTCGCAGGGCAAACATCAAAAGCAATATATTTATCAGAATTATTATATGAGATATTGGCAATACCTCCGAGATTCAGAAACAGGTTAAAATCCGGAAACAAAAGCTTTTCTCCCATTGGAACAATAGGTGCACCCTGACCACCAAAAGCCACATCTACAGACCTTAGATCGGTAATAACGGGTAATCCGGTTTCTGCTGCTATGGCCGCACCATCTCCTAATTGAGCTGTCATTCCTTTGGAGGGCACATGAAAAGTTGTATGTCCATGCGAAGCAATGAGACCGACCTTAAAATGAAGATCATTACTATCAATGAAACGATTTATCTCACTGCCTAAGTAATGTCCATATTCCGCATGTAGTAACTGATAATCCAGCGCATTCAATGAAGTAGCATCAGTTAATTTTTGTTTCCATTGATCTGAATAAGAATAACAATCGGCTGCCAGGATCTCATAATGCCATTGGCCTGCATTTACAGTCAGTTCAACAAAAACTATATCCAAACCATCTAAAGAACTTCCACTCATTAAGCCTAAAGCTCTGTAAGTCATAATGATTTCATATTTAAACTATCCATTCTATCAACCACATAAACCACCGGGTTGGTTTACCTGAAAATTTGTGTAGGTTTGGGGCGAAGGTAGAAATTGAACTGCATGGTAGTTAATTTAAGCAAAGAACATTCATTACTTAGCAACTGGGTGGCCGAATTAAGAGATGTTGAGATACAGAAAGACCGGATGCGATTCCGCAGGAATCTGGAAAGGATAGGTGAAGTAGCTGCTCTTGAAATCAGCAAACATCTTCCTTTTGAAGAAAAAGAAATTCAAACTCCATTAGGGATAGCTACCTGTGAGCTTTTAAAGGAGCAACCCATACTAGCAACGATACTACGGGCAGGTCTCGCATTGCATCAGGGTTTATTAAGCTATTTTGATAAAGCTGATAATGCATTTGTATCAGCTTACAGAAAGCATGATAAAGCAGGCGGCTCGTTTGAGATCGTACTGGAATATTTATCCTGCCCTGATATTGACGGCCGCATACTTGTAATATCTGATCCTATGCTGGCTACTGGATCTTCTTTAGTTAAAACCATACAATATTTAAAAAATGAAGGAACTCCAAAAGCGATACATATTGTTACGGCCATAGCCTGTACTGTGGGCATTGAATATTTAAGGCGGGAAGTTCCTGAAGCGATCATCTGGTGTGCAGCCATAGATGACGAGCTAACAGCAAAAGGGTATATAGTCCCGGGCCTTGGCGATGCAGGAGATTTGGCTTATGGCTCTAAAATACAATCCTGATCACATTTTTCTTTGTGAAACAATACAAACTTTGTAATTTACCCGTCTAACTGAAGTGCGAATGAGAAAGCTTTTATTTACCCTATTGACCCTGATCGCCGGATTCAGTTCATTTGCACAAGACCCTAATTTTTCCCAATTCTTTGCTTCCCCGTTAACACTTAATCCTGCTTTAACAGGTAAATTTGATGGAGTGTACCGTTTAGCTATTAATTACAGAAATCAATGGCCAACAATAAATAATGCATTTACTACAGCAACAGCTTCTTTCGACGCAGGCATTCTGAAAAGCAAAATACCAGATTTTGATCAATTTGGAGTTGGCATAATGGCCTTCACAGATAAAAGCGGGAACGGAGTATTGCAACATAATTACATCTCGCTGTCAACAGCTTACCATAAAGCACTCGATGAAAATGGATATCATCAGCTGGGCCTGGGTTTTCAGGGAACTTATGTAAGTAAAAGACTGGATGTAAAAAGTCTAAATTTCGAAGACATGTTACGTTCGGATGGATTTACAGGGTTAACCAGTGAATCGTTCCAGGCAAATCAACTTAGTGTTTCCTATTTTGATATGAACCTTGGTCTATTATACAATGGAAGCACAGATGGAAATAATAATTTTTATTTTGGTACTTCGGTATATCATATCAACCGACCAAAGGAATCTTTCCATGATGGAAATTATCTTTTAGAGCCGAGGGTAACCATTCAGGCCGGAGGTAAATTACCTGTAGGCCAATATGATGCTTTTCATTTCAGCGCTATTCACAGCAGGCAGGCAAACGCAACGAATACGGAAATAGGAGGAGCATACATGTTGAATTTAAACCAGGATGAAAGTGCGCCTACCAATCTTTACCTGGGTTCATGGTTTCGCTTTGGAGATGCTATTATACCCTATGTGGGACTTGAATTTGGAGAATTTCATTTAGGCGCCACTTACGATGTAAATATATCCAGCTTAAAACCCGCCTCCAATATGCGGGGTGGTGCTGAGATCTCTCTTATATATATTAAGAAACCTACAGATCCGAATGCGAAGAAGTTGAATTGTCCTGTCTTTTAAAGGAGAAAAGAGTTGACAGGTTAACAAGTGACAAGAAAAGCTTCCAGCTATTAACTTTCAGCCGCAAGAGATAAGGAAAAACTATTTTTTACCACTAACTGATTTATTGTTTTTGAGATAGAAGCGATAATGCCAGGCGGCATGTTCTCCCGCGTAACCAACTCCGATCCTTGGCGAGCTAATAATCATAGATGGCTTTACCTTAAATCCATCATCAGCAATATATAATTGTTCCCCTGTTAATAGCGTACCGCATTGGCTTGTATGAAATCCAAAAGCTTTGCCCACGTTACCAGGTCCTTTAGCTAAAGTTTCATCCATCATTTTCTTACCCGTTCTTTTCAACATTACAGGTATACCTTCCAGTGGCTCAACACCCCTGATCAAAATAGCGTGAGGCACCCCTTTTTTATTTGTAACAATATTGAACATCTGGTGTATTCCATAACATAGATAAACATAAGCAGTTCCTCCCTGTTCAAACATTACTTCAGTTCTTGGCGTCTTTCCTCTGAATGCATGCGAAGCCCTGTCGATCTCTCCTGCATACGCTTCTGTTTCTACGATCCGGCCTGAAGTAAATTCTTTTTTCCAATTAGTAACTAAAACTTTACCTATTAATTCCCTGGCAATTGTTACAACATCGTCTCTCAGATAAAAAGCCAATGGCAGTTTTTCCATATCGGGCATCCGCTTGGTTTGATTTACAATATATTTACCTTTTCAAAACTACTATTTGCTTAAAGAAATCATCATAGCCATACAATCTTATATTGAAGCGCACAATTTCATAAGAAAACACAGATTGTGGAAATGGATCATTATTCCGGGCATCATTTATACTCTACTGTTTGGCATTGGCATCTATTTTTTCTGGATCTCATCTAATAATGCAGTCACATGGATCAGTAAACAGATAGGTCTGGAGACATGGCTACAGCAGCAAAGAAGCGAATGGCTAAGCTTTTTATTTGTAATGGCAGGCATGATGCTACGACTGATCCTTGTATTTTTTTATTTTTCCTTATTCAAATATCTTTTTTTAATTATTGGCGCTCCGGTCTTTGCCTACTTAAGTGAACGTACCTCAAGCATCATTGAAGGAAGAACCTTCAAGTTTAGCATGAGCCAATTATTCAAAGATGCGTGGAGAGGAATAAAACTGGCCATTCGAAATACGCTCTGGCAAACAGTTTACGTAGTTGCGCTGGTATTTTTATCACTAATTCCCCTTGTCGGATGGATAACTCCATTGATCGCACTATTTGTGGAATGCTTTTATTATGGATTTTCCATGCTTGACTATAGCTTTGAACGAAATAAGCTTTCTCCTACAGCAACCGTAGCCTTTATTAGCCGCCATAGAGGATTAGCGATTGGAAATGGCCTGATATTTTACCTAATGCATGGCCTTATTTTCATTGGCTGGATACTTGCGCCTGCTTATGCAGTTATTGCTGCTACCTTAAGTTTGCACCGAATAAAGAACCAATAATGCCTGCGTGTATTTATCTGATCCCCACCCTGCTTTATGAGGGAGAAAAAGAAACTTTACCTGCCTATATTCTGGATGCAGTTAAAAATTGTACTGTATTTTTTGTAGAAAATGAGCGCACAGCACGCAGGAACCTGAAATTGATGTGGAAGGAAATGATAATTGACAATTATGAATGGATAAATATAAAAGAGGTTACCATTGAAGTTACCAGCAAATTTCAACAAGTAATAAGAGAGGAAAAGCAAATTGGCATAATGAGCGAGTCCGGATGCCCCGGAGTTGCTGATCCCGGCCAGCAACTGGTGCACATTGCGCAAGAAATGAATACGGAAGTAAAACCCTTAGTGGGACCAAATTCCATTTTGCTTGCTCTAATGGCAAGTGGCATGAACGGACAGCATTTTCAATTCCATGGTTATTTACCAATTGATGCCTCTGCAAGAGTAAGAGCTATAAAACAGATTGAATCAGAATCAAGAAATAATAATATCACTCAAATTTTTATAGAGACCCCTTACAGGAATAATCAGTTAATGGAAGCCCTATTAAAAACGTGTAATCCTTTAACTGAAATATGTATTGCTGCAGATATCACTTCAAAGGATGAAATGATAAAAACTAAAAAAGTGCGGGAATGGAAAAAAGAAATTCCGGAATTGCATAAGAGAATGGTGGTGTTTTTGGTTTATGCAGGCAGAGACGAGAATCGCTGATGTCTGATTTGCTGATCTCTGATTTTTTTAGGTCAGACAGTTCATCTTTTTTGCATTTAGTATCTATCCGGATATTTATTTATAGTCTGAAAATATTTCAAGATAAATCAGACATCAGCAAATCCTACATCAGCGATATAATCAAATGTGTAATTGAAGGAAATTGTAAATCGTAAATTATAAATAGTAAATAGTAAATAGTAAATTATAAACCGTATTTATCTATTAGATAAATAAGTGCGGTAATGTTTAGGGCGCCGAGCTCGAGTTCACGCTTATTAACATTTTCAAAAACATCATTCCTGGTATGGTGAATATCAAAATAACGCTGTGAATCGGGTGTAAGACTTCCTAATGGTGTGCTTTGGGTTTCATTCAATGATTCAATATCAGAACCCCCGCCTCCCTTATTGATCTCGCATGCACCATAAGGAGCCAATAATTTTTGCCATGATACAATTTTCAAATACTGATTTTCCGGCCCTGAAAAACCAAAGCCTCTTGGAGTAAATCCACCTTCATCACTTTCTAAAGCAAAAATGTGCTTCTCTCCTTTAGCTTTTGCTATTTCTGCATATTTTTTTCCACCCCTTGTACCATTTTCTTCATTGGCAAATAAAACAAACCGTATGGTATGCTTTGGCTGGTATCCCAATGCTTTTAATGTTCTGAGAACTTCAATGGTCTGAACCACACCCGCCCCATCGTCATGAGCACCTTCAGCAGGATCCCATGAATCAAGGTGACCACCTATTGTAATAAATTCATCTGGAAATTCAGTTCCTTTTAATTCAGCTATTACATTATGACCAATTGTATCGGGAAGAAAATGGCCATTCGTCTTAAGTGTTACATTGACATATTTATCTTTTACAGTGGAACTTAACCAGTCCGCATCCTGTAATCCAATAGCGACTGCAGGAATTTTTGGGAATGAATCGTTATATAAAGTAGTACCGGTATGAGGATAATTATCCGTGCTTTCAGACATACTTCTGACGATAACTGCACGGGCTCCATATTTAGCTGCCTGCGAAGGACCTAGTACGCGATAGCGAACCGCATCTCCATAAGCAAGAAAGGTTTTAATAAATGAAGGGTTGAAAGGATAATTAAAAAACACGATCCTGTCTTTAATAAGGTCTTTATTTTTTTCGAGATCATTAAAATTCTTTAATTCTATTACCCTACCAGTAATGCTATTTTGTCCGGAGCCGATTGAATTACCGAGGGAAATAACATCCAATTCCTTAACTGCCGCAACTGTCTTTTTAATATTATTATTAAAGGCATCATAATGTGCAATTGCCTGATCTTTTCCTCCTCTTACCCAATGCGGCAACATACATTCCTGAAGCCATGAACTATCGGGATGAATTTCCTGAAAAGTCCTTATGCCCCATTGCTCGGCCTTAACCATTTGAGGGGAACCGGATAGCCGACCTCCAATTTGCTTAGTAAGAAAGTGCAGGTCATCATAGGCTTTTCCATGAAAAAGAATTTCATTAGCGATCTGTTTTATAAATGTGGAATCATCTTTTTGCGCGAATACGCCAGTTATCAAAAAGTACAGGGATATTGTAATTAAAAGTTTCTTCATGGAATAAAATTAGGGTATTAGTTGATTGGGTTAATTAGGTTGATTGAGTTAATTGGGTTGATCAGGTTAATTAAGTTGATTGGGTTGATTAGGTTAATTAACTTCGATAATAGAATTTTTACTTATGAAGATTGGAATCGTTTGCTATCCAACTTTTGGCGGAAGCGGGGTTTTAGCTACTGAACTTGGAAAGGCGCTAGCTCAGAAAGGGCACCAGGTACATTTTATAACTTACCAACAACCTGTAAGGTTGAATGGCTTCATTCCTAATATCTTTTATCATGAAGTTCAGGTAACAACCTATCCTTTATTTGATTATCCCCCTTATGAAACTGCCCTTGCCAGCACAATGGTAGACGTGATCAAAAATAACCAGATACAATTGCTTCACGTTCATTATGCCATTCCTCACGCTTCTGCTGCATACATGGCCAAGAAGATACTAGAACAGGATGGCATACACATACCAGTTATAACCACTTTACATGGAACTGATATAACATTGGTTGGAAGGGATAAAACCTTTGCGCCAGTTGTAGCCTTTTCAATCAATCAAAGCGATGTTATTACCGCTGTTTCTCAGAATTTAAGGGATGAAACATACAGGACCTTTAAAATAGAAAAACCAATAGAGGTTATTTACAATTTTGTAGATGTTGAAAGGTTTGCACGTAAGCCAATAGATGCTTTTAAAAAAGTAATTGCCCCTAATGGTGAAAAAATATTACTACATGCTTCGAACTTCAGAAGAATAAAAAGAGTTCAGGATGTAGTTCGCATATTCTATAATGTGTCACAGCAAATACCATGTAAACTATTATTTGTTGGTGACGGACCTGAAAGAGCCACTGCCGAAGAACTAAGCCGTCAACTTGGCATTTGTGAAGACATGCGCTTTGTGGGTAAGCAAGAACAAATGGAAGATATTCTCGCAATCGCTGATCTGTTCTTACTTACTTCAGAATATGAAAGCTTTGGACTGGCTGCTTTGGAAGCGATGGCAGCGGGAGTACCTGTTGTATCGACCAATGCAGGAGGACTAAGTGAGATAATGGTACAGGGCGTAACGGGTTATATGGGAAATGTTGGTGATATTGATACTATGAGTGAACAAGCGTTAACTATTTTACAAAATGATGAAAGGCTAAAACAATTCAAGCAAAATGCAATTCAACATGCTGCTAAATTTGATATCAAGAATATTGTTCCCTTATATGAACAATTATATGATAATGTATTAAGCAAGGAACTGGTACATTAATGCCTTCTCAACCAGGGTTCCGGATTCACATTCTTTGACTCGTTCATTAAAAGGAAATCCATCTGTCCACCACTTCCATCCTCCGCTTCGGAAGTACGGCCTATCACCTCTCCGGGATTAACTTCTGCACCTTTAGAAACTGAGGCAGCAGAAAGATTGCTATAAACTGTAAAATATTTTCCATGGCGAATTACGACCATCATACCATCCCCTAAATTGGAAACGGCACTTACCACTCCACCAAAAACCGCTTTAACAGGAGAACCCGAAGAAGGCGTGGATAATGTTATACCAGGATTATCTGTAACAAGAGCACCTACTTTACTTCGGCCGAAGGGTATACTAACAAATCCATTATCCACCGGCCAAGGTAATTTCCCATGGTTCTTTTCAAAACTTGCATTTAAAGCAATATCTCTTGCATTCAGATTAAGATAATCACCTTTTGGCTTTGCAGTTGTTTTCGAAACGGAACCAACATTTGAAGATGTTACGTTGGTGGTTGAAGATCTTTTTGCTGCAGCCGCATCCGCATCTGCCTGTTTTCTGGCTTTTTCCATTTCCCTTCTTACAACCGCAGCGATCTGATTATTCAGATCCCTGAATCTTTTTTTACGAGCAGCAATTTGTTTTGAAAGATCTTTTTCCTGAGATTTTAATTTAGCTACTACGGCATCTTTCTCCTTTTTCTGGTCTTCCAAAACGGCTAATTGCTGTTGTTGATTTTGAAGGGCTGATTTTTTCTGTGACTGCATACCTACCAAAGATTGCTTTCTTTCCAGGATCATTTTCTGGGTTTCTACAATGCTATTCACCTGTTGCTGGCGATATGTTCGATAAGATTTAAGGTATGCGATCCTTTTCATTGCGTCGTTAAAGTTGCCAGCAGAAAAAATAAAATTCAGAAAATCGTAACTGCTTTTATTTTTATACGCATATACAACGCTTCTGGCATATTGAGCCTTTAAAGTATCAAGTTGAATCTGTAAACGATATATCTCTACGTTACTCAAATAAATATCATCTGTGATTGAACGAATTTCTTTATTTATATGGCCAATATAACGGTCCTGAACATCCATTTTCCTTTGCAACACCGTTAACTGGCCGATAGTTGCTTTTTTTTGGCCCTTAACTTTATTATATACAGATTGTATCTCCTGAAGCTCTTTCTGGATATCCTGCCTTTCTTTTTCCATTTTTGCCCTATCCTGAGCAGATTGGGCAAATCCCAAATGAGAAGCTAGAAAACAAATGAGGATTATAAATAATTTCTTCATGTTGAATCTAATTTTGGGCATCTTAATAAAACGCAATAATTAATGATAAATTTTAATTCCTGGAATAATTTTTTGGTATGGGAAAAGAAAGGTTTATTGACGGATTCACATTATACTGGCGGTAATCAAGCGTAATATCCAATCTTTTCTTTTCGGCAACGATAATCCTTCTCCTGGTAGAAAAAGGAACATCGTATTTATCATCATAGTCAGCATAGGTGAGGTCTGCTGTTCTGCTACGGTTTATATCAGCATCATCCAGCTTACTATGCAAGAGGGCTTTATTGCCGGCATTGACTGTGATAAGGTTCTTAAACCATTTTCCCACACTTAATAGATTTATCACATTATTACCAGTGGAGTAAGAAATAATATTTGAATCTAAAAATACGGGGTTACCTAATATCAGATCCTGGAGAGCAGCCAGATCCAGAGGCAATGATGTTACCTCCTGGAGATAACTAACGCTTCTTGCCGTATACGATTTATTAAGCTTATCCAAAAGCTTTACAGAATCTTTTGTGATCAGAACTCTCATTGCTTCTATACCAAGAAGGGCGTTAACCGATATCCATATAGCGCTATCACGGTATAATCTTACATTCGCATTTACATTATAATTACGTCCATCTCCGCTTTTATAATCTACATTAACTTTTGCAGAAAAGGTTTTAAAATTAAGCCGGTTCTGATTCAATCTTGTTAATGCTTTATT
>JBJMLT010000239.1:0-2149 GCA_045805165.1 Flavisolibacter sp. | reverse complement strand
TTTGATTTATTTCCTTTTTCTCATCCTCTTTCAGTGCTATAAGTTCCTGTTCGGATGTTACTACAAATATTTTATTTTCTTCAGGCAGCACGTTCCGGATAAATGAAACATAGGGAAGAGTATATGTTTGAACCAAAGCATCTTTAAAGCTCCAATGTGTCAATACGAGTATATTACCTTTCATGAGGGCTTCAATCGTTCAATGAATCTTTTTCCGATAATTGATTTTATAAACAATTGTATAAATTCTGCTTTCATACCTTCCTGCTTCATGGCCATTATGCTTTGATGAATTGCTGCCTTTTTTCTTCCTTCCAGATATTCATGTATGCCGCAGAAATAATGAGAATAAGCGGTCAGGATGTTCTTATCTCTTTTAGATAAATTAATTTTTTCGATAGCCCATTCAGTTGCTTTGTTCCTTGCTTCTATTATCTTCCTGTTATTTGACATTGACCTGCCGCTATGCTCAAGCATTAGAACACCGGTTTGTTCTCCTATATATATTTTATTACCGTTGATGTTTAATAAAAGAAATAACCAGTCTTCCATTGAAGCCAATTCACGTTCTTCAGGAAAATAATGCAGGTCAGGATTATTTAACCGAACGCAAAAATTGCAGGCAAGACTGTTTCCTTTTAAAAATAGTTCTCTGCCATACCATCCTTCATTAATACTGCGCATGGAAGAAGACCATTCATGTCCTTTACCATCATGAAACTTATAACGTGTTGCTAAATATAGTGGTTGATGTTTATTGATCAGGCCGGAAAGAATTTCAAGGTAATTTGTTTTCATGCGGTCATCAGAATCCAGGAATACCACATAATCACCTTTAGCTTTTCGCATTCCAAAATTGCGGGCTGCGCCCCTTTCTTCATTTTCCTTTCGAAAATATTTTACTTCAATTAAGTTACCAAAATTAGTACGGATGACTTCTTCTGTTCCATCTGTACTGTCATCATCTACAATAATAATTTCAAAATCCTTTACTGTTTGATTCAGGATGGAATTAACTGTAACCCTGATAAATGATGCCCTGTTGAAAGTGGGAATGATTATCGAAAATTGCAATGTTCTATTTCTTCGTGGAACAAGATATTACCCTTTACCAATACCCCTTAATTTTTTTAATCCTTTTAAAATAGGCTCGGGTATGGATAGCTTTTGAATAACCGCAGAAACTCTTTCATCCTCCTTAAACCATCCCCTTGGAAATGCCTTTTTCATTTTGTTCAATAACTCTCTCCCCTTTTCCCTTTCATCATACCAGTAATAATGAAGAAGGATATCACTTAAAAAATAAAAAAGAGTTTTTTGTTTATTTGCTTTTCCAACGATCAAAGGATCCGGGTGAAAAGAAAATGAATGTGTGTTGCTATGTGAAACAGATATAAATTCACTTAATTGATCCTTTACATCTTCCCATCCCAACAGTTCGCAAATGGAAAGGAATACTTCGTCCCAGTCCTTTCTGAACTTTTCCGAATGGGCAACTGATTTACTTTCATCATGCAGCCTGTATTTGGAAAACACCGTTTGCACCGGATAGAACTGGCTAACACAGGCAAGCCTGGCAAAAAGGTCATAATCCATCCCATAATGGAGATCTTCTCTTAAACAACCTACTCTTTCAAGATACTCTCTTTTAAAAAAAGCAGATGGTTGAGAAAAAGCCATTCCACTCAAATATTTTTCCAAAGAGGGCTTACCATAGGTATATACGGTATGTAAATCCTTTTCTTCATTGAATAGTAATGTGCCTCCATGAATAACCCCTGCAGTTGACGGAAGCGACTGAAATAATTCAGAAGCGGTTTTCAATGCACCTGTAAGTAAAACATCATCACTATTGATCCATATAAGAATATCACCCGTGGATTTCTTTAATCCTTTATTAATGGCTTCACTCTGTCCCTTATCTTTTTTACTTTCCCAATAGGACAAGTGAGCTTCATACTTTTTAATGATCTCCACACTATTATCGTCACTGCCTCCATCTATTACTATATATTCTAAATGATCATAGTTTTGATTGATGACAGATTGGATGGTTTGTTCCAAATATTGCCCCTGATTATAAGAGGGTGTAATAACGGAGATCTTCAATTGCTTTGAAATGCTTAGAGCTTATTGTAATATGGAAATA
>JBJMLT010000238.1:0-13020 GCA_045805165.1 Flavisolibacter sp. | reverse complement strand
CTGGCAGACGCACCTCGCAATGGTAATATTTTAGCAAAGCGCATGCAGAAAATGAATAATATGAACAACATGGGTGAATATGGAGCCCAGTCTTTTTCGTCCGATAGCCTGAGGATGTTCTCAAAAGATCTGTTTGCACTTAGCACAAGCAATAGCATTGAATCGAATGATCACTTTAAATCCATGATCAAAGAATCCGGTGATATGCACCTATGGGTGAATTCAGAACAATATAACAACTCAATGGCAGGTGGAATGATGTCTATGATGAAAATGAGCGAATTGTTCAAAGGGAATGTGGTAACTGGCAGCTTAAGCTTTGATGATGGAAAGATATCAATGAAATGGAACCAGTATTATGGTCCTGAAATGAAGGCGATATTAGATAAATATCAATACAAGCCAGTTTCTGAAGATATGATCAACCGTATCCCTTCCCAAAATGTTATTGCTGTTGCAGCCGGAAACTTTCCACCGGACTTATTTAAAGAAATATTTAAAGCAGCAGGTATTGATGGAATGGTGAATGGCTTTATGGGAAAATTCAATTACAGTCTTGATGACCTCGTTAGTGCCATGAAAGGTCAAATGGTTTTTGCTCTATCTGATCTTAATATGAACAGACCTGATTCTGCTTCATCACAAATGCATTCTATTCCGAACATGAAATTATTTCTAGCCTTGTCAGTAAATAATAAGGCATCATTTGATAAGTTACTATCCATAGCAAAAGATAATATTCGTGACCCATCTGTTTGGAGCAAGATCAATTACCAAGTCACTAATGACTGGTTTGTTATAGGTAATAACCAGGATGCTGTTGATGGTTTTATTAAAGGCGGAAATAATCATTTGCCATTTGCATCAACAATTAGCGGACATCCTTTTGGTGGTTATTTAGACCTTCAGAGACTATTAAAATCATTTCAGCCAAAAGTAAGTGACAGCTCGAGCAAGGCCATGTTGGACGCTTCTGTTGCCATGTGGCAGGATATTGTTGCAACCGGCGGAGATTATAAAAATGGAGTTGCTACATATAATATGGAAGTAAACCTTGTGAATAAATCTACCAACAGCCTAAAGCAATTGAACCAGTATGCTGAATTAATGAATAACTCAGCAAGAAAAAGACCACACCCTGAGTACAATGAATCTGATTCGTCAAGCGTAGTAATGCCAACAAATGGAGATCTGCCCAGCTCTACCGGCAGATAATTTATTAAAGCTGCAGTGAAACTATTTTACTGCAGCTTTCAATTTATTTCAATGTACATTCAATTACATGATCTGTTACCTTCCTATTTTAAAGAAGAGCGTAAACAGTCTTCTGAAATTTGGGGAAAAGAGCTTCACTTCAATAAGGGAGAATATATAAAGATCGTAGCTCCCTCTGGAAGAGGCAAGACCTCATTAATGCATTTTCTGTTTGGAATAAGGAAAGAATATTCCGGATCAGTAAATTATGATGAACAGGTTATTACAGCCCTAAACCCCGAAGATTTTGCATCATACCGTAATAGTTTAATTAGTATTGTTTTCCAGGACATGCGCTTATTTCCCAATCAGACAGTCTATGAAAACATTGAGATCAAAAGGCAACTGAATCCTTATCATTCCTCTGACATGATCTTTACAATGGCGGAAAGACTTGGCATTGGAGATAAATTAAATAGTAAATGCAGTACCTGCTCCTATGGAGAACAACAAAGGGTGGCTATTATAAGAGCTCTTATGCAACCATACGATTTTCTTTTGCTGGACGAGCCTTTCAGTCACCTTGATGAAGAGAATTCCCAGATAGCAATGAAACTTATGCTTGAAGAATCTGAAAAAAGGAAAGCTGCAATAATATTCGCCGATCTCGAAAGGATCGATTATTTCCCATTTACAAAGCTTTATCATCTATAACCATTGGCAGTATCCTTTAAACCCATACAACCATTATTTGTAACAGGAACCAGCGCAGCCAGCCGCTTAATGTCCTACGCCGGATTAGGCATTGGCGTGTTGCTGCTTTTCTGTTCAGTGCAGATGTATATCAATATTGAACAATTATTAGGAGGGAATACTATACGGAAAAATGGATATGATTATGTTTCTATTACAAAAACGATTACCAATGAGACGATGGGCAAGCCTGAGAAAAATCTCTTTACTCAAAGTGAAATAGAAGAATTAAAAAAACAACCATTCATAGAGAATGTCTCTCCCCTTATCTCCAATCAATTCCGTGTTCAGTTAAGTGCAGGCGCTATTGTAGCATTTAAAACAGACCTGTTCCTTGAAAGCATTGATAATGATTTCTTAGATACAATACCTCCGAATTTTCAATGGCAGGAAGGACAAATGCATATACCAGTGGTGTTATCTTCTGATTTCCTGGAAGCTTATAACGTATTCGCGCCCGGACAGGGTTTACCACAAATATCACAATCTACAGCAACGAATATCCCATTTGAAATTGGCTGTTCAGGCAATGGACGTAATGCCAGTTTTTCAGCCAATGTTACAGGATTCAGTGACCGAATTAATTCAGTTCTTGTTCCAAAAAGATTTTTGGATTGGGCTAATAAAACTTTCGGCGATAATTCAAATGTCTTGCCCTCCCGTGTATTTATAAAAACTAAGGATGCCAATAATACTGATCTTATTAAATTTATTGACAGCAGGAATTATAAAATAAATAAAGACAAGACAAAGTTCGGAAGAACTAAACAGGTAATACAGGGCATTTTTACCGGTCTGGGAATATTTGGATTGTTTGTAGTGTTAATGGCTCTGATGCTTTTTTCTTTTTATTTGCAACTGATCATAGCCCGAAGCAGAGACAATATTCAGCTTTTATTATTATTAGGATATTCACCTGAATGGTTAGGTAAAAATATTTCGAAACGTTTCATACCGGTATATATCTCCATTATTTTAATTGCATTGGTAATTACACAGATCATTCAATGGGCTTTCCATCATTTTATTATGTATGATCGTCCCGAATTAGATACGATGATCAATTGGATCGTATTGCTTTTGGGAATCATGCTTATGTTCCTTGCAACTTTTGCTAATTATACATTTGTCCGAAACAAATTGTCACGACTGAAATTTTGACAGATTTAAGGGTTAACTGGAATTGAAACTAAGATTGTTACTCTTAAAAAATAGATTGTTACAATAACAATAAATTCAATTTTGATGTTGCCGAAAGAAGTTAAACACCCAATTTTACATCTAATATGCGGGCTGCCGGGCAGTGGAAAAACAACAGTAGCAAAAAGCATAGAGTCAACAACAGGAGCCATTCGATTTTGTCCTGATGAATGGATAAAAGATATATGGAAAGATAAAGCAGAAAAAGAAGGGAATGAGTATAGAGATCAGCTGGAACAATTACAATGGAAAATTGGTAAACAGCTACTTCAAAATTCAATTGATATTATAATTGAATGGGGAACCTGGGGAAAAAGTGAAAGAGAGAAGTTGCGGGATGAAGCAAAAGCCTTAAACGCGTATGTATATTTTTATTATTTAAACATTCCAGGAGAAATTTTAAAGAAGAGAATTTTAAATCGAAATAAGAATAATGATCCTCGTGAATTTTATATTGAAGAAAATGAAATAGACAATTTCATCGATAATTGTTTCAACAGCTTTCAAACACCTACTTCAGAGGAATTGACTACCTATGATTCCTATAGGGTGATTAACCAATAATTACCCTTTGGTATATTGGATTTATTTTAACGGTTAATGTTCTCATAGATGATAGAAGCCCCCTGACCTACACCCACACACATAGTGGCAAGTCCATACTTGATTTTCCTTCTTTTCATTTCATGAAGTAATGTAGTAGATATGCGTACTCCACTGCATCCTAAAGGATGACCTAATGCAATGGAACCTCCATTAACGTTTACTTTGGAGGGATCGAGTCCAAGATCATGCATGCAAGCAAGAGATTGCGATGCAAATGCTTCATTTAACTCTATAAGATCCAAATTAGCAATAGATAAACTAGCTCTCTTTAAGGCTTTCGAAGTTGCAGGAACAGGACCAATTCCCATTATGGCTGGGTCTACACCTGCTACAGCCATAGAAATAATTTTAGCTAATGGCTTAAGGTCGAATTTCTTTACTGCATCCTCACTGGCCAACAGCATAGCTGCTGCTCCATCATTTATTCCGGAAGAATTACCTGCTGTCACGCTTCCATCTTTTACAAATGCCGGCTTAAGGCTTGCCAGCTTTTCAATAGTTGTTTTTCTGGGATGCTCATCTTTATCAATCAATTTTCCGGATCCTTTTTCTCCGTCAACCTCTACAGGGACTATTTCTTGCATCCAAAGATTTTTTTCCAGTGCAACAAAATATTTTTCCTGCGAATGAAATGCAAATTCGTCCTGTGCCATCCTACTAATTTTCCATTGTTTTGCTATGTTCTCTGCCGTTTCCCCCATGCTAAAAGGATAGTGCATATCCGCAAGCTTATTATTAATAAACCTCCAACCTATTGTAGTATCTACCACTTCCGCTGTTCTCTGAAAAGGAGTATAAGATTTAGATAAAACAAACGGAGCCCGGCTCATGCTTTCTACTCCGCAGGCAATGATCACTTCAGCATCCTCGCACATTATCTGTCGTGATGCATCCATAATAGCCTGAAGTCCTGAAGCGCATAACCTATTTACTGTATTTCCTGCTACTGTTACAGGTAGTCCAGCCAATAATGCTGCCAACCTTGCCACATTCCTGTTATCTTCTCCTGCCTGGTTAGCATCCCCGGCAATTACATCTTCAATTTCATGGTGATCAACTGAAGAATTTCTGTTTAATAATTCCTTAATGGTAAGGGCCAAAAGATCATCCGGCCGTATACTGCTTAATAAACCACCATATTTTCCTACAGGAGTGCGAATAGAATCTATAATATAAACATCACGCATGTCTAATTATCTTATGTTAATTATTTATTTGATACCTGATCAGTATTCTTTGTAGTTAGCAGGCCTGGAACGCAATGTTACTTCAAGAAATCTTACTATGAATATCTATGTGAAACATTATAAAGAAGTTGTAATTTCTTATTTCTATTGTAAGTATTCGTTTATGGGATATGCAGAGGTGTTTTATTAGCCAACTGTCCGCAGGCAGCATCAATATCCTTTCCCCTGCTTCTGCGCAGCCTTGCATTAACTTTATGCTTTTCAAGATAATTCATAAAATCTGTCATTCTCTCTTCTGTAGGCTTTGAAAATTGGGCAAATTCAATAGGATTATATTCAATGATATTTACCAGATCAGCGGGAACCTGACGGTATAGTTTTATTAATTCATCCGCATCTTTATGACTGTCGTTGAAATTGTTGAATAAAATATATTCAAGTGTAATTTCATTTTTCGTTTCCTTATAGAAATAATTTAATGCTTCAATTAATGATTTAAGATTATTGCTTTCGTTAATCGGCATGATCTGATTTCTTTTTGCATCGTTCGGAGCATGAAGTGATAAGGCCAGCTTGAATTTAACCTTATCATCTCCTAACTGTTTTATTTGCTTTGCAACTCCTGCAGTAGAAACGATAATTCTTCTGGGACTCATTGCAAGTCCATCTGCCGCTGTAATCCTTTCTATAGACCTCAGAACGTTTTTATAATTTAATAAGGGTTCACCCATTCCCATGAAAACAATATTGGATAGCTTCTTTCCATAGGTATTCTCGCATTGTTGATTAATGAGCTGAACCTCATCATATATTTCATCGAAATCAAGATTTCTCTTTCTTTCAATATATCCTGTTGCACAGAATTTGCAACTTAAAGAACAGCCTATCTGAGAGGAAACGCACGCTGTATAACGATTCTCTGTGGGAATTAATACCCCTTCACATAAATGGCCTTCATGCGTCCTAAAACCAAATTTAATAGTGCCATCTGAAGAGTATTGAGTCGCGGAAACAGTTAATGAGGGAAAACTGAAGTTTTCACTTAGCTTTTGCCTTAATTCCTTACTAAGATTGGTCATATCGGCAAAAGATTGAGCCCCTTTCTGCCACAGCCATTCCCATACCTGCTTTGTACGGAATTTTTTTTCTCCAATTATTTCAAAGTATTGTTCTAACTCACTGAGTGTCAAATGCCTTATATTCTTAAGTGTTCCCCTAACCATTTTGCAAAGATAAATCGATTTATAAGGCCGTTGAAAGGATTAACAGGTCTTAAAGAGGAGTCCGCACACAACATTCGTCAGTCATTAACTTTTTGTTTTTGCGGCAAAATGCCTAAGGATGCAGCATCTTTATCTCCATCTAATATCATTTCACCTACTTCAATATGAATGCGGACCACTTTTTTTTCTGCATTGCGCGAAAAATAAACGGTACCATTATGCTCAGGAATACTGAAAGTGTCCTTATTTACTCGCGTAAGAGAGCCCGAGCCTAAATTAGAAGTACCAAAAAGGGCTCCATCCTGTATAGTAATTTCAACTGAGGTCATTTCACTGCCTGCTGGGAATTTATATGTACCCGTATATTCTTTTAAAGAGTCTGCGGCGGACTGTGCATATACAAAAGACATTGATGTTATTGCTATAAGAGCAAGAATAAATTTTCTCATATTTTTTTGGTTATTTATTAAATATACGAAGTTCAATAGTTGATTTCAGATGATTGCCAGAATAGTTATTTTATAAGCTATACATCTTTTATAAGGAATAAAAGATACGCAGGTATGATTAAATTTGAGGAATGAAGAAGAACTCGGGATTTGAACGGTTTTATAAGGAAAAAAAAGGAGCTGCAAAAAAAGAACAGTTCAGACAGGAAAAAAGAAAGATCAAGAAGGAAAGGGAAGAAAGCATTGAACGGAAAAAACAACAGGCAATTGAACAATCAAGGCCTGTAATTAAAAGAAAAACGGAAGAGGGTGTAATGCCATTAAACAAATACATAGCTCATAGTGGCATTTGCTCCAGAAGAGATGCTGTTGAGTTGATAAAAGAAGGGAAGGTAAAAGTTAATGGAGCTGTTATTACAGAGCCTGGTCACAAGGTGTCTCAAAAAGATGAAATAAAGGTTTCCAATAAAAAAATTCATCCTGTAAAAGACCTGGTTTATATTTTACTTAATAAACCTAAAGATTATCTAACTACAACAGAAGATCCCCAGCAACGTAAAACAGTATTAGACCTTATCAAAAATGCAACAAAAGAACGCATCTATCCTGTAGGCCGCCTTGATAGAAATACTTCAGGGGTACTTTTATTAACAAATGATGGAGAGCTTTCTCAAAAGCTTACGCATCCAAGTAATGAGATCAAAAAGATTTATGCAGTCACCCTAAATAAGCCATTGGAGAAAAAAGATTTTGATGAGATATTAAAAGGTGTTGCCCTTGAAGATGGTATTGCCAATGTAGATGTTCTTGCATATGCAGACAATACGGATAAAACTCAATTAGGTGTTGAGTTACATAGTGGAAGAAACCGGATCGTTAGACGGATATTTGAACATTTTGGGTATGATGTTAAAACCCTTGACAGAGTAATGTTTGCAGGACTAACTAAAAAGAATGTGCAAAGAGGAAAATGGCGATTTCTTTCTGAAAAAGAAGTCAGAGATCTTAAATTCTTTAAGAAAGGAAAAGCATGATCCGTATAGACGAATACATTGTTCTTGAAACGAACGAATTTGTTGCAATTAATAAGCCTGCAGGATTATTGACTATTCCGGACCGCGAAGGAAAAGTCATTTCCCTCAAACAAATATTAAAGAAAAAATATGGAGAAATATTTACTGTTCATCGCCTTGATAAAGAAACGAGCGGGTTGGTAATTTTTGCTAAGACTGATGTTACTCATAAACATTTATCCATGCAATTTGAAAAACATGAAACTGAAAAAATTTACCAGGGACTAGTTTTAGGAACCTTAATTAATAAAGAAGGCATAATAAATGAACCAATCGCTGAACATCCTACGAAAAAGGGCTTGATGACCGTCTACAAAAAAGGAAAGGAATCGGTTACTGAATATAAAGTACTTGAGGAATTCAGGCTCTATAGCTGGTTGCAATTCAAAATATTGACGGGAAGGACTCACCAGATCCGGGTTCATATGAAATATGCAGGCCATCCAATAGTTTGCGATGAATTGTATGGGGATGGCAAATCAATATTCATTTCCCAAATAAAGAGCAAATATAATCTGGCTAAAAATGAGGAAGAGCGTCCAATATTAAGCCGGCTTGCCCTTCACTCTTATAAACTATCATTCAGGGATATAGAAAATAAAGAATACCATCTGGAAGCTGATTTGCCGAAAGACTTGAAGGCAACATTGAAACAACTTAGTAGAACTAAGATTATGTGATTTTAATGATTAACAGGAAATAAAAAGAGCCTGTTTATTACAGACTCTTATAATCTTTTATAACGATTTCATTGTAATCCTTAAAATCCCTTAATCCTGGTTCTGACTTTTATTTTATCGGCTCGGGTTCCGGGGTGTAGCGCAGGTATGGCTTAACAATTCTGATTCCTTTAGGGAATTTTTTAATTGCATCTTCATTAGAAACTGAAGGAACTACAATAACATCTTCTCCATGTTCCCAATTGGCAGGAGTAGCTACGCTGTGATTAGCTGTTAATTGAAGTGAATCAATAACTCTTAATACTTCATTAAAATTTCTTCCGGTAGAAGCAGGATAAGTAATAGTTAGCTTAATGGTTTTATCTGGACCGATCACAAACAGAGAACGCACTGTTGCAGTAGCTGATGCATTTGGATGTATCATATCGTAGAGGCCAGCTACTTCCCGGCTCTCATCAGCAATGATAGGGAAATCCACAAAACAATTCTGAGTTTCATTGATATCCTTCACCCATCCATGATGCTTATCTAATGGATCTACACTAACAGCCAAAACCTTTACATTGCGTTTGGCAAATTCTTCTTTTAAAAGTGCTGTTCTACCAAGCTCGGTAGTGCATACTGGAGTATAATCAGCAGGATGGGAAAATAAAACACCCCAGCTATTTCCAAGGTATTCGTAAAAATCTATTTCCCCTTCTGTTGTCTGTGCTTTAAAATTAGGTGCCTTATCACCAAGACGTAAGCTCATATAAAATAATTTTGCAGTTAACTAATATAGACCGAAGTTAAAGGAAAGTAGCTAGTCTACCAACTAAGTAGGATAGTTAACAATTGAACATTATCTAACCGGCACTCCTTTCTCCTTACCACTTCCAAGGTCCATTATTGTACGGTGTTCGAGGACGTGGAGAGTCGCGTCGCGAACCCTTTCCATAATATTATGGAGGCCACAATTCTTTTCATCGCAATTCTTGCAACGTTCATAAAAATTAAGACTTACACAGGGTAATAAGGCAATAGGGCCGTCTACAATCCTGATAACTGAAGCTATGGTTGTTTTAGCCGGATCAGCTTTAATAAAATAACCTCCTCCTTTCCCTTTTTTACTATCGAGAATGCCTTCCTTTTTCAATTCCAATAAAATATTCTCAAGGAATTTTAAGGGTATCCGCTTTTTTCTGGATATCTCTGAGATAAGTATTGGACCCTCATCATATTTATCAACCAAATGAGTGAGAGCCCTGAAAGCATATTGTGCTTTTCTTGAAAGCATAGATTATAATGATTCTGATTGAATTGTAATGGTATAGAAAATTTTTGAATTCTTTTTAAGCATAGCGGCCACTCCGCAATATTTATCGAGGGAAAGGTCAATGGCCTTTTTAATTTTATCACGGTTTTCTTCCTCAGTTCTTATTTTATAATTTATATGAATGTCTTTAAATACTTTAGGATGTTCATCTGTTTGCTCGGTTTCTACTTCGATGGAAAGATCGGAAAATGGTACCCTCATTTTTTCCAAAATATCAACTATATCTATCCCGGAACAGCCTGCCAATCCTGTCAGTAACAATGCTTTGGGCCCGAATCCTGTTTTGGAGTCAAACTCAATTTTTGCATTTTTCTGAATGCTTTCAAATGCATGACCCCCTTTCCATATAGTGGTTGTTTTCATAAATATCCTGATCTTCTATCCATCTTTAATTCAATGAATTTTTCTAAGCTGCTTTTTCAAAGCGATCCTGTACAAAATTCCAATTCACTATCTTCCACCAGTTAGCAATATAATCTGGCCGCTTATTCTGATACCGCAAGTAATAAGCATGTTCCCAAATATCGAGACCTAACAGGGGGTAACCTTTTAACTCTGAAATATCCATTAACGGATTATCCTGGTTAGGAGTAGAACCTATTCTTAGTGCTTTATCGTTATCCAGTATCAGCCATGCCCATCCACTTCCAAATCTGGTTTTGCCGGCATCGGAAAATTGGTTTTTAAAAGCTTCAAAAGATCCGAAACTACTGTTAATGGCATCAGCCAATTTCCCAGAAGGTTGACCGCTGGTATTTGGAGCCATAGATTTCCAGAAAAGCTCGTGATTATAATGGCCACCGCCATTATTCCGAACCGCAGGGGAATATTTTGAAACATTTTTCAATACATCTTCAACAGGCTTACTTGTATCAATATTTTCTTTTTTGGCTGCAGCCTGCAAATTGGCTGCATAAGCAGCTGCATGTTTTGAATAGTGGATTTCCATCGTAGTTGCATCAATAGCGGCATTAAGAGCATCATAACTGTAAGGCAAAGGTTCCTGTAGGAAACCAATAAAACCTCCCGATTCGATCCCTGGAAAACCTTTGTAAGAAGATAAAAGGACAGACCCTGCATAAAGTCCTAAACCAGCTTTTCCAGATTGAATAATAAATTTTCGGCGTGAAGTAAATGGTGCCATATTTTTTCTTAAAGTTAAGGATTATCAATTCGTACGAGACCAGAAGGCTTTTATCTTTCTACCCACGCGGAAATAGAACTCTTTATTAAATAATTGAGAATCATTCATTGCTTTATATATGAGGAATAAGCCTATGGGAGTAAGGATCATTGTTGAAAGCCACATCCCTGTAATCGGTGCCATTGATCCTTCCCTGGCAAATTTTTCTCCGGTGGTACTGGTAAAATAGAAAAAGATAAAAAATATAATGGCAAAAACCAGCGGACTTCCCAATCCTCCTTTCCGAATAATTGACCCCAATGGAGCACCAATAAGAAACAGGACCAGACAAGCCATAGAAAGAGAAATCTTTCTATGCCACTCAATTTCATGTACCCTTAAATTTTTTACCTCGTCCTTATATTCATTCATTGCAACATCTGCACTCAAGCGCAAACTGCTCAATTTTATGGAAACATTCTGCGCTATTGTGCTTCTAATACTATCAGGAATTAATTCATTGAAATCTTTTACATTCTTTGTGTTAACAGTTATTGCATGCGTACTATCAATATATCTCATAAATGGTGACGTAGCAAAGACCTCAGACCTTACATGCTTTGAATAATTCTGATTTATCTTTTTAAGCGAATCAATAGCAATTGTAAGCTGACGCATACTATACATTTGAGCTCTGTTGCGGTAAACACTATCTGAAGTGCGCTGCCTTAAACCGAAATTGCTTATGTCGAACTGACGTTTATATTCTTTAAATCCAAGACGTATGTAATCAGAATTAGGCGATCCCGGATTTCCTTTTTCTTCATATCGCCATCCATTCTTCAAATTAAATTCAATGGACCTGCGGTTTTCAGAACTTTTCATAATTCCTTCAGTAGCAATAATGAAATTATCCTGAAGAGTATTATTCTGTTCATAAATTATTATGTTCCTTATTACACTATCATTTTTTTCCTTCTTACCAATTTTAATTGCGAAACCATTGATCTTATCATAGAACACACCTTCCTTTAAATCAAAAGAAGGTTTTGCAAAAACAATATCACTTAACAATGTTCTTGATCTTAAATTAGCTACAGGTATTATATAATTGGAAAATAAAAATGCTAATCCGCAAATTCCCAGTGTAACAAAAAATAGAGGTCGCATAAATCTCAAAAGAGATATTCCGGAAGATTTAATAGCAACCAGTTCATACGTTTCACCAAGATTGCCAAACGTCATAATGGAAGAAAGTAAAACTGCAAGAGGTAAAGCAAGTGTTACCATTGAAGCGCTTTGGTACCATATAAATTCAAGGATAATGCTTACATCCAATCCCTTCCCTACAAAATCATCTATATACAGCCAGAAGAACTGCATGATCAGAACCAGGATGATCACAAAGAATACGGCAATAAAAGGGCCTACGAATGCCTTGATAATCAATTTGTCCAGTTTCTTGATCACTATCGCTCTTTGCTTTAATTTATATCTTTACGAATGGAAGTGGCAAAAATACAGTTTTCACCCGCTGAGATAGAATTAGTAAACAATGTGGACTTCATTTTAACGAAGAATGAAGTTTTACATAAGATCAAAGTACTTCTTATACAGATTCAGGAATTACAGTTAAAATATGCAGAAATAAATGGTTGGAAAAGCCATCCACTATTTCGTATTCCACCAAAAATATCACGAGGAGAAAATTACAAAGGATTTCCATATATGATACTTGATTATCCACGTGTTTCAAATGCAGACGATTTTTTCTTTATCAGGATATTTTTCTGGTGGGGACATTTTTTCAGTTCAACAATTCATGTAAAAGGGAAAAGCAAGGATTTAATTTTTTCTAATGTATTAAACCAAATAGAACAATTACAAAAGGGTGGTTATTTTATAAGTATAAACCCAGATCCATGGATACATGATTTTGAGGAAACAAATTATCAACTAATTGAAACGTTCAACAAACAGGAATGGGAAATGAACTGGCAGGCAAATGATTATATAAAAATTGCCGTAAAATCTCCTTTAAGCGATTGGCAAGTTTTGGAATTAAGCCTGTTTAATAACTGGAAATATTTATTAGGCTTAAGTGGACTAGTTGCCTAAGCGGTGAAACAGATCTTTAACCTGATGATCCCATAGTCGGCTTTGATCTTTTATTTCTTTTTTATCAGCAAAATCTTTAATTACAAGGATAGTTTGGTT
>JBJMLT010000237.1:0-13583 GCA_045805165.1 Flavisolibacter sp. | reverse complement strand
CAGGAATATGACTTATTAATTTTGTATCTAAAGGATTAGAATAATCAAATTCGTAAAGTCCGTCCTTCCCTATAACCACCGCCAGGCTATTGGATGCAATCACATCATATGTCTCAATATTTCCAAACGTTTTTAATAATTGTAGGTTTCCATTTCCACCATCGTTAAAGATTTTTAATCCTGCGCTTCCATCACAAACGATTATCGTCTTTCCATCTTTTGCTAATCCGTATGGATTATTTAAAGAGTATGTTTTTAATAATAAAGGATTTTGCAAATTAGTTACATCCAGAACATCCAGTTCATTGGAAGTTCCCTGGCATCTTGTTCCGGAACGTAACGTTTCATAAGCATATTTATCATCGGCTATTACAGGATCGCAACTTTTAGCATGTGTGAACATACTTACAGAATGAGGCTCGGAAGGATTAGAAATATCAAATATGTACATGCCTGTTGTAGATCCAATAAATAATTTATCACGAAAAGGATAAATGGTTTCAATATTCCAGCCAGTCATTTGAGAACTTGTTTTATTTGGGTGAGCTGGATCAGAAATATCTAATGCATATAAAGAATTGGTAGTTACACCATACAAATAATCATTTACAATACTGAATCGTGCAAGTGACCCTCCTGTACCTGTACCTGCACTCTTTTGATTTGATGAAGGAACATAAGCTACGCCCGCCAGAAAAATTTGGCAATTGGGACAATTATCCCATCTCTGCGCAGTTTCGCAATCAACTACAGTGTCTTTTGGTATATAATCAACTAATATATTTACCGAATCTAAAGTACTCAGGGTTCCCCAATAATAGCCATATTCTTTCAATACATTATCAAGAAACGTTACAGGACTTATTGATGCAGGATTGGTAATATCAAGTACTACAATATCGGAGTAAGAATCTGCATAAAGATAATTATCCTTTACGGCTATATCCACATTACCCGGAATTGAAATGAAGCCTGTGTTCTGAGGGTGAGTGGGATTTGAATTATTGATGATATGGATACCTTTATTTATTTCATTAATAAAAATGTATTGGTTATATACATATATTTTCCCTATTCTTTGTAAAGGCTTTGCAGCTTCTAGCTTCATCTCTGCTCTTATTTCAGAAAGCTTTTTATATATAGGTCTGTAAAGAGTATATCTGTTTCTGCATGAATCTTTTAAGCAACCTTGCATAAATAAGCAGACTGAAAATAAGATCAATGTTAATATCCCTAATGATTTCAATTTCATAACAACAGTTTTTGATTTATAATAGCAATTACAATCCGAATTGTTCAAATGTGAACGCAGAACTATACAAAGGTTGACAAGGCTCTCAGAAGAAGCGTTGCATGCTTATTTCTTTGCCGAAGAAAAATAGATATGAGCTCCTAGACCTATAGAATACAAATGATTTGAAGTGATATTATCATTTGCTGATAAGCTATATTCTATTTGCGGACCAGCTAATAAAGTGAGCTTATTTTTTAATGAGAAGGCATAATTGATCCCGCCTTCACTAAATATTTGGGTTTTAGTAAACGCCGATTTATCATGATAATAAATTAATCCATTGCTCAATAATGCATTTGTATATATTAACTGATGAACAGATACGGATGCATGAATAAACAATGGAACCGTATTCATTAATTGAAAATCTAAAGCTACAGGGATTGATAAATGATGAAATTGATTACGGTATTTTGTTTCGATTATTTGAGACGGCTGGCCCTGTGAATTATATAAACTAAAAGAAACATCCTGGTAATAGGAATTAACCATGGACTTATTAATAGTAGTATCCTGAATAACTTTTTGTCCCACTATATTGGAAGTGCTATAGTAATTATATTGGATCCCTGTTGAAAATAAAATCTTTTTGCTTATCTTCTTTTGAATAGAAAAACCAATTGAAAAAGAGATTCCTTTATTTACCAGGGGAATATAAGAAGCCTGAAATGGTGGAGGTTGATTTGAAGAAGAAGAGGGATAGTAATTACTTTTAGAATAATCTGTATTTTCCTTACTACCTGAATATCCTGTTGTGGTGGCCAAACCTAATTTCCATCTATAATCATTTTTATCCTGAATTGAAACTATATCTGCCAGACTATCCTTTTTAGATTCGGTACTCCATGGAAATTTAAGGGAACTAATAAAAGGAACAGATTGAAAAGTAAGAACTGAAGCTGGTAGTAAATGATCGTCTGGTAAATAATTTAATGTATAATTTTTCCTATTGGATACTGTAGTTGAATTTTGAATTTCTAAACCTTTATTTACTATTGTACTATTATTATTAGTCGATGTAAATGGCTCTATTTTCTTTTTAAACAGTTTTTTACTTTCATTTGACAGCGAAGTATTTTCCAGGTAGTTATTCAGATTAACATTTAATTTTTTGGAATGTTCAGACGTTTTTAAATTAGATGAAATTTTATTAGCAGATACTGATTCCATAGATTCATTATCAGATGTAGATCTGATTGGCTCGTTGCTGTTATTTTTGGATAAAATATTATCTTCCTTAATAGGCTTGGTAATCTGTTTTATTTTTACTGGATGTGCAGAATTGGTTGTAATCTTTGAATAATATTTCCCGTCCTTATTCGAAATAGAATGTTTGTAAACAAGAGCTCCATTATTTAACCAAAGAAATCCACCGACCAGACCAGCTACTAAGAGAGGAAGCCATATATAAAGTATCCTTCTGTCCTTTTCAGGACGAATTTGACTTTCTATATTTTTCCAAACAGGTTCTGAAGGAGTAAAGTTCAACTCCTCCATTTTTTTCTGAATCTGTTTTTCAAATTCATTTTGCATAACTGGTCCTTTTAACTTCTATATTTTTTTGTTCCAACCACTGTATTAATAAAGCCCTGGCTCTTGCATATTGTGATCTCGATGTACTTTCCTGTATTCCCAAAATGGTTCCTATTTCCACATGATTAAATCCTTCTACGGCATAAAGGTTAAATATGGTTTGATATCCTGGAGGAAGTTGCCTTATAAGATCAGCGATCTCTTTAGCTGCCAATGTTACTTCCGGATGATGATCATGACTAATAACATGTAAATGATCATCCGGAAAAAGCAGGTCAGTTTGATATCGTTCATTCCTCTTCAAATAATTTATGGCAGTATTAACCATTATTCGCCTGATCCAGGCTCCAAGCTCCCCATTGAATTTATACTGCTTAAGATTGCGAAATACTTTTATAAAGCCTTCCTGTAATACATCTTCAGCATCTGCGACCGATTTAGTATAACGATAGCATACGCTAAGCATTAAACCAGCGAAATGGTCATATAGCTGCCTTTGGGCAGAGGACTTCCCTTTTAAACAGTCTTTAACCAGTTCGAAATGATCCATTTACCTATTCTTATTGATGTTGACAATTAAAGAAGACAATCCGTTGCAGCTAATTATAATATTCCTGCTATTTGAGGCTTTTATAAATTGGTTATGGTTGGTTCTCTAGTATGTCCTTTATATTGCTAAGTCCCTGCTGCAATAAAATCCCATAGGTGTTTTCATAAAAAAGACTGCTGAATTTTTGCCAGGGATACCATTTTAAACGGAAATCCATATAACCTTGCAAGGTTAATGAATCAGGTGATAGATTATAAACCTGCCAGCCATTCAATACCGGCACTTTATTTCCTTGCTTTAACTTGTAAAGGACAGAAGAATCATTTTCATTTAGTCTTGTCAGTTCTATGGAGGCAATATTTTTAGAAGCGTTGGCAGGCATAAAAGCAGGATGCCAAAGCTTCCATTTTTCAGAATTAGTTATTAAACCGAGCACCTGCTCTTTTGTACTATGAATATTAATAGCTCTTGAAATACGAATATGCGCAGGAATCATCAGGGACACACCTGTGGCCACAAGAAATAACAGTAGAATGCTGATGAAAGCTAATTTTAAAATTTGCACGGTAACAATTTTATTCCCAGCGGAATGTTTTAGCAGTAATAAAATAAATTATAATACCCCACACAAATAAGACCAGTATCTGTGGCCAGCAACTCGCAAGAGTAGCTCCTTCAAAGGCCACATTCCGCATGGCATCATTTAAAGCAGTAAGGGGTAATATTTTGATAAGGGGTTGAAGAAATGCTGGTAAAGCAGATTTTGGAAAGAATGTCCCAGATAAAAAATATTGTGGAAACATGAACAGGTTTGCATAGATAGGTATTACATTCTGATTCTTTGAAATACCACTGATAAAGAATCCGAATCCCATAAAAACTATTAGCGAAAGAAAGCTTAATACTAACATATTAATGAAAGTGATCCACTCATGTGCAAGGGTAAAATGATAAAAAAAACGGCCGAATAATATCAATACCACCACCGTCATTAACTGAAAAATTACCTTCGAGAAGCTTTCTCCAAGTATAATATATTCCCTTTTTATTGGTGTGGAATACATTCTCTTTAATACAAGGGTTTCTCTTAATGAATAAAATAAAAACGCGATGCCAAATACTGCCGCTCCTATAAGAGAAAAACCAATCATGCCAGGAAGAAAAAAATCTATAGTTAAATATCTTCTTCCGGTAACCATTGATTGATCTACTTTAGCCATCGTCTTGCGATCTGGATATGAAAAACTGTCCACTTTGGAAATGGTGCTGTTTATTACAGATCTTAACAAAGGATAATCCTTCTGGCTGGCAGATGATGTTTTCAGATTTATAACGTAGGGAGAACCATTTGATCGATCTTGAGATTTCTGTATGTCTATCAACGCAGTTATCCTTCCTTTTCTCATTTCATCTTCTACATTCTTCTTTGGGTCATTTACAAAATGTAGGACCGGATTTTGCTTCATAGCAAAATAGATCATATTGGTAGTGTCCGCATTTTTTTCAAGTGCTACATCAACGGAAGGAGTGCCATTTCCACCAAGTGATCCGAATATCCAAATAAGCACAATTGGAAAGAACAGACTAAAAAATATAGCTTGCGGACTTCTGAATGTAGATTTTAAACTTGCCCTGGTAACAGCCAGCATTGCCTTCAACTGATTATACTTAACCATTCCCTGAATCTTTAATTTTTTATATCTAACCATTCAACCTAATTACCCTAATTAACTTGATAAATCAAATAAACTACCTGATAACAAACTCAAATGGCATTTTGGCCTGCGCAGAATTCGTCATCTCTTTTATTTTTATTAATTCTTCATAGATACGGTAATTCGATTCTCCTAACTTTTCCTTCAGTAAAGCAGAAGGCTCAGATTTTTTCTTATTCAAAATATTATCCAGCCAACCGGAGGGCTCCGGGTATTCCCTTAAGGTATAATTTGATGTTTTTGCCATTCGGGCTGCACAATCAATTGCATCCTGTAATGTTCCTATTTTATCTATTAAACCAATATTCAGGGCATCCTGTCCTATCCAAACCCTTCCCTGGGCAATGCTGTCTATAAACTCAAGGCTTTTTTTTCTTCCTTCAGCCACTCTTTGTTTGAATTGCAGGTATGTCCGGTCAATAGAATTCTGTATTTGTTTTTGCTCCGCATCATTTAAGGGTCGATAAATAGCACCTTCATCTGCATACGGACCTGTCTTTACCCCATCAAAGGTTACTCCCAATTTATTTTTAAAGAAAGCTCCCATTTCTGGTATAATTCCAAATACACCAATTGATCCTGTAATGGTATTAGAATGCGCAAAAATACTGTCTGCACCACAGGCAATATAATATCCGCCTGAAGCTGCAACATCGCCAAAGCTTACAATTACGGGCTTTCCGTCACGTCTGGCCATTTGAAGCTCTCTCCATATATTATCGCTGGCCAATGCGCTTCCACCACCAGAATTCACTCTTAATACAATTGCTTTTATGTTATTATCCAGCCGAACTTTACGAATCATCTTTCGATAAGTATCATCACCAATATTTTCAACACTGCCGGGCCCATCAACAATATTGCCTTCCGCATAAATAACAGCTATCCTGTCCTTCCCTCTTTTTCTTAGATTCAATGATTCATAATATTTATTGATGCTAATAATATTAAGATTATCATATTTGCCAATGCTCAATAGCCTTTTTAATTCCGATTTTACTTCATCATCATATTTCAATCCATCAATAAGCTTATTGTCTAAAGCATCCTGAGGTTTTTGAATACTGGCATTATTGGCCAGCTGATGAAGCCTGCCTGTATCTACTTTCCTTGCAAAGGATGTAGTAGTTAAGAAATAATTGTAAATGGAATTTAACCATACCGTAGTCTGCAATTTGTTCTCCGGTGTCATTTTTTCGGTCCGGAACATTTCTGTTGCACTTTTATATTTTCCTGCATAAAAGATCTGAGGCTTAATTTCCAGCTTTTCCAACATTCCTTTTATAAAAGCGAAGGTTATTGCAAAGCCCTTCCACTCAAAATTCCCGGTGGGGTTTAAATAAATTTTATCAGCTACAGAAGCTACAAAGTAGGCGCGCTGACTCATTATATCACCGTTGGCGATTATGAATTTTTTGGATGTCTTGAAATCAGACAATGCTTTGCGGATCTCATTGCTGGTTGCAAAGCCATTTGCATTATTATTGGCAGTAATAAGGATACCTGATATAGAACGGTCAGATTTAGCTCTTTCTATTAATCTTACTACATCATATACTCCGGGATTATTGCCTTCTTCGCTAAAGCTGGCTAGTGGCGATTCTATCATTCTCTCATGAAATTGTTGGTCCAGATCTATGGATAAAATCGATTTGGCACGAACGTCAGGCCGGTCTTTAGTAGTTAGATTTGATATAATAGAAAATAGAATAAACAATGATATGCAGGTAAATACTATCAGGGAAAGAAAAGATGCAAAGAATATTTTGAAAAAACTTCTCATATGATCTGATCATTAAGGTTTCCAAAAATAAGAGATATTTGACGCCTCCCAAGATTGTACTATGAATGAAGCTTTTTTATTGATCGGCGGAAATATGGGTGACAGGAAAGACTTCCTTGCAAAAGCCAGGCAAGCCTTAAGCGGCGCCTGTGGCCATTTAACCTCTTATTCTTCCATTTATGAAACGGCAGCCTGGGGAATAATGGACCAGGAACCATTTTTAAACCAGGCTTTAAAATTGGAATCTGATTTTAAACCAGACCAGTTATTAACCTGCATTCTTAAGATCGAAGAAGATATGGGAAGAAAAAGGTCAGCTAAATTCGGACCCAGGGTTATTGATATTGATATACTTCTATTCAATAATGAAATAATAGAACAGCCAGGATTAAGAATTCCGCATCCTGAAATGCAAAACCGCAAATTTGCTCTCGCACCATTAAATGAAATAGCTTCCCAAATTATTCATCCGGTATTACATAAAACAATTCACCAACTATTGAACGAGTGCACCGATCCCTTAAACGTAAAAAAATTAAAAATGTAGAAAGGAAATCAGACATCATCAAATCAGACATCCTCAATATCTTCGCACACTATCCACCATGAATTATTCATTCATCACAATTGAAGGAAATATAGGGGCAGGGAAAACAACACTTGCACATCTTTTGTCTAAGCATTACAATGCCCGCCTTGTTCTGGAGCAATTCGCCGATAATCCTTTTTTAGCGAAGTTCTATGAAAGCCCGGGCCAAAATGCCTTTCCGCTGGAATTGTTTTTCATGGCAGAAAGGTTCAAGCAATTAAAGGAACTGATCCAGCAAAAAGATCTTTTTCAGAATATTACTATTTCAGATTACCTGTTTACCAAATGCCTTCTGTTTGCAAAGATCAATTTACCTGATGACGAATTCCGTTTGTATCAAATATTATTTGAGATCATTCACCAGCAACTCGTGCAACCGGATATACTTATTTATCTGCATGCTCCTGTACAAAAACTACAGCAGAACATTAAAAAGCGCAACAGGCCTTATGAGCAGAATATAAAGGACGATTATTTATTCAGCATCCAGGAAACTTACACACATTATATCCGCCAGCATAACATTAAGACCCTTTTTGTAGATGTTTCAAATGCAGATTTTCTTTCCAATGAAAAACATTTAAAGACTATCCTCGATGCCCTTGAGGTTGATTATTCGCAAGGACAGCATTTCGTCAGTCTTCCTTGATGACAGTCGGGTTTTCTTTGCTAATTTTACCCTGACGAATGAGATTACAGAACCTCTCTCCGCTACTTTATAAAGAATTCAGATATTTCATAGGCATGCGCTTTTTTTACACCATGGCGCTGCGAATGATAGGCACAGTAGTAGCATACCAGTTATTCCATCTTACCCGTACTTCTTTTTCAATCGGCTTATTGGGAATGTCAGAATTCATGCCTGTTTTTTTCCTTGCCTTATATGCTGGGCATGTTATTGACAAATCTGATAAACGAACCTTATTATTGAAAGGAATTCTTTGTTATGGAGCTTGTACAATGGCGCTGATATTTGTGACAATTCCCTCAGTCGAAAGGCTACTTAGTGTTCACGCACTTGCCATTTCTTTTTACATAATTATTTTCTTTACAGGGGTTGTAAGAGCTTTTGCAGGACCAGCATCGAGTGCTATCATAGCACAGCTCATACCAAGGGAATATCTTCCTTTGGCTTCTAATATAAGTTCTACCTCCTGGCTGGCAGCTTCTATTATTGGTCATGCTTCTGCTGGTTTTTTCATTGCATGGTTTGGGGTGAACTATACCTTTTATATCATTTTTGCATATGTTTTAATCGGAGCGTTCTTTATTTCGAGGATCAGGAATAAAGAAGTGATGAATATTCGTTCAGATATTAAAACCTGGGAAAGCGTGAAGGAAGGGTTACGGTTTGTTGTCAGGCAAAAAGTATTGCTTAGCGCGATGTCCCTGGATCTTTTTGCTGTTCTCTTTGGAGGTGCCGTTGCGTTGATTCCGGAATTTGCAGACAGAATATTACATGTTGGACCTATTGGATTTGGATGGTTAAATGCATCAATAGATATTGGTTCCTTACTTATCATTTTTTCAATCACCTTAAGACCTTTCAAACATCGGCAGGGATTAGTACAACTGCTTGTAATTGCAGGCTTTGGAATTTGCATGATGGCCTTTGCCGTTTCAAGGTCTTTCTGGCTATCATTTTTTATATTATTTGTTGCAGGTATACTGGACGGAATTAATGTAGTTATAAGGGCCAATATTTTGCAATTGATCACTCCGGATGATATGAGAGGCAGAATAAGCTCGGTCAATTCCATGTTCGTAAATTCTTCTAATGAACTCGGACAGTTTGAAAGTGGTTTAGCAGCAAAGCTAATGGGTACTGTTCCCTCTGTACTATTTGGCGGAGGCATGACAATTCTCATAGTAATTTTTACATGGTTTAAAGCTCCCGGATTACGTAAATTCGAGTATTGACAACCTAAAACTCAAACATGGACCGCAAGCAATTCATTCGCAATACTTCGCTATTGACAGGATCAATTTGGATGCAGAACAGATCATTAAGTCAATTATTCAGCAAGCCGGATTACTCAATAAGAATGCTTCGCAATAATGTTGGAATATTTACAGAGCGCGGAGGAACTATTGGATTTCTTTTATCGAAGGACGGCATTGTTGTTGTAGATGCTCAATTCCCTGATACAGCTCCGCATTTAATTGCCGAATTGCAAAAGCGGGATACTCATCCAATTAAATACTTACTGAATACACACCATCATGGAGATCATACCAGCGGAAATATAGCATTTAAAGGCATAGTAGATAATGTAATAGCCCACGAAAATTCATTAGCCAATCAAAAAGCTGTAGCTGAAAAAAATAATTCGGTTGACAAACAATTGTATCCTGACAAGGTGTTTAATACCGACTGGAAACTAAAAATGGGAGACGAAAAGATAAAGGCAGATTATTATGGTGCTGGTCATACGAATGGTGATGCTGTATTTCACTTTGAAAACGCCAATATTGTCCATGTAGGAGATTTGATGTTCAATAAGCGCCATCCTTTTGTAGATAGAAGTGCTGGCGCAAGCATGTCAAACTGGATAAAGGACCTTGATCATGTCATAAAGAATTCAGAAAAAGATACCATATTTATCTTTGGCCATTCATTAAATCCAGGGGAAGAAACAGGAACAGCTGAAGACCTTCGCAAATTCCAGGATTATTTAAGTAAAGTACTTTCTTTTGCCGACCAGGAAATAAAGAAAGGAGTAAGCAAAGAAGACTTTATTAAAAATACTTCTATTCCTGGTGTCACAGAATGGTCAGGTGATGGCATCCAACGACCCCTTACAGCAGCTTACGAAGAGCTGAAAGCATAGTACCAATTGATAGAGCATGAAGCTTTTACGATTTACAAATTACTATTTACAATTTCCTTTAATGTGAAATTGCTTATTATATAAAACTTTCAAAAGCATTTGACCTTAAACCTAATATCTGTTTATTAAAGGCAAGCAAGATAATTCTTAAACGAAATTGTAAATCGTAAATTGTAAATTGTAAATCCGCCTTCCCGTTTCCGTTCCTTCTTCTCTTTTTCCTACCTTTGCCGCTCTTATATAAGGAGATATTTTAACATGAGCCTTTTTGAAGCGCAATCGAGGGAATTTCAACGCCGCCACATCGGACCCGATGAAAATCAAACGAAAGAAATGTTGCAAATTATAGGGGTGGATACCCTTGAAGAACTAATTGAACGGACTGTTCCGGCAAGTATCCGCATGAAGAAGCAACTAAACCTGCCTTCCGCCCTAAGTGAAGAAGAATATTTAAATCATATCAAGAACATTTCACTTAAAAACAAAGTATTTAAAAACTATATCGGCCAGGGATATTATGACACTTTTACACCCAGTGTAATACTCAGAAATATTTTCGAAAATCCAGGATGGTACACCCAATACACTCCTTATCAGGCAGAAATTTCCCAGGGACGATTGGAAAGCCTGCTGAATTTTCAGACGGTTGTAAGTGATTTAACTGCACTGCCACTGGCAAATGCCTCGCTTTTAGATGAAGCTACTGCCGCCGCAGAAGCCATGACTATGTTCTTTAATACATTGAATAAAGCAGATCATATTACAAGGCCCAAATTCTTTGTAGATAATGAAACATTTCCTCAAACAAAAGATGTAATTCTAACCCGTGCTGAATCTTTTGGGATTGAAGTGATCTTTGGCGACTATAGGACTTGCAAAATAGATCAATCCTTTTTTGGCGCTATAGTGCAATATCCGAACGATAAAGGTTCGGTAGAAGATTATCGCAATTTTATTCAGATTGTCCATTCCCAGGGGGCCTTTGTAGCTATGGCGACAGACCTTATGGCACTTACTCTATTAACTCCGCCAGGGGAATTAGGGGCAGATGTGGCTTTTGGCTCTTCACAAAGATTTGGAGTTCCTCTTGGATATGGAGGTCCTCATGCAGCCTTCTTTACTGCAAAAGAAGAATTCAAAAGAAGCATACCAGGTAGAATTATTGGCGTAAGCGTAGACACCCATGGAAATAGGGCTTTGCGTATGGCGCTTCAAACCAGGGAACAACATATAAAAAGAGAAAAAGCTACTTCTAATATATGTACTGCACAAGCTCTTCTTGCAAATATGGCAGCAATGTATGCTGTTTATCATGGACCCAATGGTTTAATAAACATTGCAAAACGCATTTCTGTTTTGGCGAACGCCCTGGCAGAAGAATTATCTGCAGAAGGCTATGAGCTGGTTAGCGAATACTTTTTCGATACTGTTGTCATAAAAGCAGATACAGCCGAGATCAGAAAAAAGGCTGATTCGAAGAGTATCAATTTCCGGTACTACAATAATGATCTTGTTGGAATTTCCATAGATGAAACCACCACTTACTCAGATATTCTGGATATACTTTTATTGTTTGACCGGGAGAATGATCATAATGTGCAGGCATTTTCCATTCATGAAGAAGGTACCCTGGAAAATATTCCCGGAAACCTTACACGCACATCTGAATTCCTTACGCATCCGGTATTTAATTCCCATCACAGCGAAACGCAAATGATGCGTTACATCAAAATGCTGGAGAATAAGGATCTTTCTTTAAATACAAGCATGATCTCCTTAGGAAGCTGCACCATGAAGCTGAATGCAGCTTCTGAAATGATACCTTTAAGCTGGAATCACTGGAGCAAGATCCATCCATTCGCTCCTAAAGACCAAACCGACGGATATCAATTCATCATACGTGAGCTTAGCAGTTATTTATGTGAAATAACGGCATTTGATGCCTGCTCTTTGCAGCCAAATAGCGGAGCGCAGGGCGAATTTGCAGGACTGCTTACTATTAAAGGTTATCATGAAAGCCGTGGTGAACATCACCGTAATATAATGCTGATACCAATATCTGCACACGGTACCAATCCTGCTTCTGCAGTAATGGCCGGTATGAAGGTAGTAGTTGTAAAAGCCTTGGAGAATGGTTATATAGATGTGGAAGATCTTAAGATTAAAGCAGAGCAGCATGCTGAAAATTTAGCAGGTATCATGATCACTTATCCATCCACTTATGGAGTTTATGAAGAATCAGTAAAAGATATAACCTCCATTATACATCAATATGGTGGACAGGTTTATATGGATGGAGCCAACATGAATGCACAGGTAGGATTAACAGCTCCTGGTTTAATTGGCGCAGATGTTTGCCATCTCAACCTTCATAAGACTTTTGCCATTCCTCACGGAGGTGGTGGACCTGGAATGGGACCTATTTGTGTGAAAAAACATTTGGCATCCTTTCTTCCGGGACACGTAGTACTTTCAAATAATGAAAGCTCCCATCAAACTTCAAACATCAAACATCAAAGTATTTCTGAGGGTGCAGTTAGTGCAGCTCCATATGGCAGTGCGAGCATTTTACTTATTTCATACGCCTACATACGTTTGTTAGGAGCAGATGGAGTTTGTAAAGCAACCGAGTATGCGATTTTGAATGCCAATTATATGCTGGCTAGATTAAAGAATCACTTTGATATTTTATACACCAATGATCATGGCGCCTGCGCTCATGAATTTATTGTTGACCTTCGCCCTTTTAAAAAGAATGCAGAAGTAGAAGCCGAAGATGTTGCGAAGCGGTTAATGGATTATGGCTTCCACGCTCCTACCATGTCTTTCCCCGTACCAGGAACTATAATGATCGAACCAACAGAAAGTGAAGATAAAGGTGAGCTGGATCGCTTTTGCAATGCATTATTAAGCATACGACGGGAAATAGATCTTATTGAAGAAGGTGGCTTGGATAAAAAAGATAATCCTTTAAAGAATGCACCCCACACTCAATTCACTGTTTGCTCAGATGAATGGAAAAAACCTTACACCAGAGAGCTTGCAGCATTTCCACTGGATTATGTGAAATGGAATAAATTCTGGCCAGGCGTTTCCCGTGTAAATAATACGTATGGTGACAGGAATTTGATCTGTGTGTGTTTGCCAACGGAAGAATATGCGGAACAGGTTAATTAGCTAATTATGATTGACCAATCACTATTGAAGAATAAGGATAAGCAGAAGGCATTTAAGCAATTTCTTCAGCGTGCGAATAAGAACGAGGTCTTAAAGAAAATACCTCAGCTT
>JBJMLT010000236.1:0-10297 GCA_045805165.1 Flavisolibacter sp. | reverse complement strand
TCCTATCCTTTTTTGAATCCCCCGCATGTTCCCAATAGTGAATTTCATAATCCAGCTCCCCTAATTTATTAATATAGTCCACTTCACAAAGTGCTTTAATAGTCAGTATCCCTTCAAAGATTCCAGGTGTCCCTTTTTGATTATCTAACTCAATATTGCCATCCGGATTTTTTACAATATTTCCTTTACTATCTCTTTTAGGCACGAACTTTCCATAGGATGCATTCATTAATTGCTTGTTCAAGGTATGTCTGGCACCTGGCAGGCAACCCACATTACATCTACCTTGTCTCTCGCAATAATTTGCTGCATTTCCTAAGGCATCGAACTGATTGTCTCCAGCCTTAATTTCATTATTATTCGGGTCAGTAACTTTTGATTGAAGAGGCAAAGTATTAGCATCATTTATAGACAAAGTATTAGACTCATATTCAATTTTTAGCCCATAATCTTTTTCCATTTGCGCCATTCCTTTTTGAAAAATCCTTGCCCTGTCGACCCATAGGTCATTTTTAAAATCTCTTTTATCATCTTTGGGAGGTAAGTCTGATTGCGAAGTTTTGACTTCTCTATCGATATCTATTTGAAAAAGACGTTCCCCTTTTGCATTCTTTGAAAAGTCCCAATTTCCATTTGCATCTTTTATTTGCCGCCAATGTGGATTAAGGCCAGCTGTTCGAGTTACAATCTGGCTAAGGCCAGTGTTAATTCCCGGATGCAAACGGGGTTCTGCATTTATTGCCTTTAATTGATCGGGTGAATAATTCATGGGGTTAAATTTAGAATCCCAATCCAATAACGCTTTTAAGATTCCTGTTCCTATAGCCATCCTGGCTGCCTTATAATATTCCTCTTTGTTGCTATACCAGTTTTTCATGGCCATCCATCGCGGATCAGTAAAAATAAGATCGGGAGGTTGAACGGTAATATTGGAATATATCAGTGATCCGCCCCCAACGCCACTTGCCCTTAACACTGTCAGACCGTCATTTTTTCCAAAAAGGCCCAATAATCCTGTCGTTCCAAAACGCGTCAATTCAAAAAGACCATCCACATTGCCTTCATGATGCGCGCATCTGGTCAATAGATCGATAACCCCGCGAAAACTATTATTAGACGACCAGAATTGCACGGGTTGATTTTTCTCCTTTTTTAAAAAAGTATATGTTCCTACTTCTTTGTCTGCTACCGTCCCTACCGGTGTAGTCCACCATGTTCCCCTTTCAAGCAATAAAACTTTTCTCTTTGGTTTATTGGGATCCTTTAACCCTTCCAAATAAAATTCACGGGCAATGGTCAGTGCCGTAATAGTTCCTCCAAATCCAGATCCGATTATAATTACATCGTATTCGTTTTCCATGATGAAATATTTACTAATGATTGAATTATTGAATGACTTGACAAATGGGTTGATGCTGCGTTAATTCCGAACAATAATTGGTCGCTTTTTTCCCTACAATAGTTTTGCTGGTTTTGTCATAGTTCCATTGCTCATTTACCAACAAGGAGGATTCGTCGTAATAGTCCATATGTAACTCTTCATTTCTGATGGTTAGAATAGAATAACCGTTATGACCAACATCGGTATTTCCTATCTTTTTGCAAACACGGTTATCAAAGAGTACCAGCCCCCTTTCTTTTATCTTTTTTAACCAGGTTTCTTTGAATAATGAAACTGGCATTCCCCCATGACCGATACAACGGCCGTAGGCGGTAATGCTGGCTGGAGCTGCATAATTCCCATACATTGAAAACCGGTGCTCATGTCCCCAAAGCCATAAAACCTTCCTATCTGGTGAAATAAGTTTTGCAAGTTGTTTGGCAGCCCTGGGATAATTTTTATCAAAGGAAGAAATGTATTGATGATGGGTGAGCAAGACCAGGCCCCTGTTATCTTCCTGAATGTGAAGGTCATTTTTAAGCCATAAAATAACCTCTTTTTTAAAGTCTGCTTTTGAAAATAAAAGCTCAAAGATTGGCAAGCCAACAGAGCGGTAACCCGTGTCTAAGCCAATAATCCTCCAATAGGGATTTTCCAAACAAAAATAGCTGGTCTTTTGAATGATTCTTTCCGGCTGGTAAATACCCATCCAGGGTAAGAGCATATCAAAATAAGGATTTCCGTTACTATACATTTCGTGATTCCCAGGGAGTGCAAAACTTCCTATAGAACCATAATGCCAGAAAGAATCTCCCGGAGAAAAATTATTCTTTATTTCAAAAGGAGCACCTACAAAATAGGTATCTCCAAGATGTATGCTGTAATCGGGATCATGTTTTCTGATCTGACGGCTAATATTTCTGGATTCCACAGTATCAGTAGCCCAATCTGCAACCAAAGCAATCTTTATTTCCCTTGAATCATTTTTTGATTGCAGCCTATAAATGCCTTTGTCTGTAGATTCTTTATATGTTTGAAACGGATGCCTTGGGCCAAACCTGCTTTTTAGATAATGGAAGATCCATGATATCCAATGGCTTTTCAAAAAGCTATCCAACATGTTTTTACTAATGTGTTCTTTCGGTTTGGTGAGTTCCGTTTTAGCATGGTTTTGCACTACGGAACGACTCAGGTTCTTATAATCTTTTACTTCCCGGGTCGGGATATGATCTTCCTCTTTCATAAGCAATCATTTGGCAGCTTTCGAGGTAGGGATAGTTTTTAATGGAAAGTATTTATAGAAAGGATAGGGGAGTGGTTAGACAGTTTAAATTAAGCTATTTAAAATCTTTAAACAACGGTATTATTACCTGGACGAGCAAGTAAATTCAGATACCATAAAACAGTTATTTGGTCTCGTAAACCTGTAATTGTGCAGCACTGCTACCGTTGGCTCTTTCCGCCAATATAAAAAAATTCAATTGCGGAATGAGTAGCGAGGTTCTCGCGCCTGCTTTAGTCGCGATATTGGCAACCTGCTTCAAATTTCCTTTTTGGAACTGGTAAACGGAAATAAACCCGCTTCCACCGCTGGCATACATCATCTCTTTTTTTCCATCAAAATATAAATCATCGACATCCCCGGCCATATCAGAAGTGTTTAACTGCTTGCCTGTTTTCCCATCCATAACTGCAAGCTTTGCTGGATGACGGTATCCAATAAATACAAAGTGATTAATTGGATCAATAGCCATAGGAAAGTTGGCTCTCAACGATCCGGTATTCCATTGGGTAATTAATCGGGAATGAGCCAGATCAATAACTGCGATTGTATGTGCGTCAGGAATGTTTACAAATATTCTATTTAAACTCTTGTCCAGTTGAAAGCTTTCAGGGTGACCTGATAGTTTAATATCCGCGATCGGACGGTGATCACGTGCATCAATAACCGAAATTCCCCCATGTCCATAGCCGACATAGATCAACTGACTAACTGAGTCATAGCGAATATCATCCGCATCAGAAGCTAGTTTTATAGTACCTATTTTCTGGTAGGTGGAAGCATTATAAAAATAACAGTCACCACTACCTCCATTGGCTACAATGATTTCCTGGCTTTGCGGGATATAAGCAACACCCTGTGGTTCATTCAATCCGCTGATACTGTGGATCACCTTTCCTTTTGCCAGGTCCACTATTTCCAAAGAGTTATTTCCTAATGCTGCTACATAAACAATACTGCTTTTCAGGTTTACATCCATATGATCAATACGTCCGCTCACACCAGGCAATGAAATAGACTTGACTGGCGTTAACAAATTTTCCCCAAAAGATGACTGACTCCTGCAACCGGAAAAACTGTGAGAAAATAGAGTAAGCATCAGAAAACCAGCGGTGTTTGATTTCATAAGCTATTTAGTTATAATAAGGCCGTTTGTTATCCAATTGGTTTTTGAATTATTTTATTGACTTTATCTGTTTAGTAATAAGTTTTGTTCCAGGCTTTAGTTCTTCATTTGCCTTTAAAACAAGTGTATCTCCCGGGTGCAAATCTCCAAAAATTTCCTGCTTGTCAGCCATATTAAATCCTGTTCTTACATCTATCCATTCTGCTGTATTATCAGATACCCTTATAACAAATTTTCTTTCAAGGGTAGTTACAATAGCTGATGAGGGTACTGTAAGGGAAGGATTCAATCTCAGGAAGTGTAATTTCACATCCGCATAACTACCTGCTTTTAATTCTCTGCCAGAATTAGGAACCTGGAATTCCCAAAGTTCACTTCTGGTGGCATTGTCAATACTTCCTGCCTTACGAACCAATTTTGCCCTAAATTTTCTATCTGGGAAAGAGCGAGTGGTTAGATCACCAGCCTTACCCAGCAGAACTGCACCTGTATAGGCTTCTGGTATAGCTACCATTAATTTGAGGGTAGCATTGTCCTGCAACTCAAACAACGGTTGCTCATTTGCGTTACCCACAAAAGACCCCGGGTCAATATTTTTTTTTGTTATAACACCATTGTATGGAGCTATGATAGCCAGGTAACTGCCCAACTGTCTAAAAGAAGCCGCTGAGAATTTAGCTGCTTTGAATTCTGCTTCATCAGCTAGCATTTGATCACGAGTTCGTTGCAATTCGCTTGCTGCAATTACTCCATCTGCCTTTGAAGCAGAACTAATGCGTTCATAATAGTCTTTACTGGACTGGAATCGTGCCTCTGCTGCTTTTACCTTTGCATTGATCTCTGAAGTCTTGCTGTTGATCTCGGGTGCGTCAATTAAAGCAAGTATCTGTCCTTTGCGCACTACGGAGCCAATATCCACATTCACTTTTCGAATATAGCCTTGCACCTTTGCCCTGATTTGGGCGGTCTCATTGGGCAACAGTTCACCTGGCAGTGAAAGATCTTTTTTGACAGAATCTTGTTGAAGCACGAAGACCATTACAGAATCAGTTTTGATCTCCTGGCTTTTAGAAGTTATTGATGAAGGATTCTTACTACCACATGCAGGGATGAGCATTGATAAGCCAAAGGATATAATAATTGATATATCCCTTGAGTATTTATTTAGCTTGATCATAATTAGTTGAATTGATATCATTGGGATCCAGAGAAGCATGAACAATCTTTTTTCGACCTATCGCTTTATCATACACCAATGGCAATAACCATAAACTCATAAAGGTGCTAAAAAGCAGTCCGCCAATTACAGCAATTGCAAGTGGAGCGGTCTGTTTGCCACTTTCACTAAGTCCAAGAGACATGGGAAGCATACCAGCGATCATCGCCAAACTTGTCATCACAATAGGTCGCAAACGATTAACTGCAGCCTGTGCTCCAATGGAGTGAACCCCTTTATTTTGTCCTCTTATTGTCTCTGCATTATGTACTAATAGAATTGCATTAGCGATGGCTACACCAATAGCCATGATGCATCCCATAAAGGATTGTATATTCAACGTATTACCGGTTAACCATAACAGTAAGATGGACCCAGCCAATACCCCGGGAAATGCCGATAATACAATTAGAGATAACCGTAGCGACTGGAAATACGCAGTAAGCATTAAAAGAATGACGATAACAGCAAGTATCAAACCAGTGGACAGTTCGCCTATTGTTTGGTCCAGTACTTCTGACTGGCCCCGTTGATATACTTTCACTCCAGCGGGAAGAATTCCTAAATTTTTAATGGCCTGGTTCACCGAATGCACGGCACTTCCTAAATCCTTCTGATGTATATTGGCAGTAAGCGTAATAAATCGCTGTTGGTTGATGCGGTCATATTCTCCTATTGAATTACCTCTTGTCCAACTGGCTATATCTCTTAAATAAACTAAATTATTATTGACTCTTCCTATAGGAATTTGTTCCACCTGTTCCGGTGAATTCATGATAAACTGGGGATATTCCACTTGTACCTGATAGGCATTGCCCGATGATTTATCCAGCCAGTAAACCAGTTGGGTCAATCTGCTGGAAGAAGTTCCTTCTACAACAGATCGGCCCACTTGTTCTACTGATAAACCCATTTGCCCTTCCCTGATACGGTCATAATTAATTTGAAGAGTAGGATAATCCAGTGGTTGTGCAATTTGCACATCCCGCAGGTAAGTAATGCTGTCTAAATTAATTTTTAATTTTTGAGCTATGCTTCGGCTCTGCGCTAAATTCTTTCCTTGTATAACTACCTCAATTGGATTCGAAGCTCCGAGGCTCATGACCTGGTCTACCAGATCAGCCGGTTCAAAGGAGAGCATAGCTCCCGGAATTTTTTGGCTTACTGCCGAGCGCAGTTTTTCTTTAAGAGCTTCAATGCTGATTCCAGATCCGGATATGAGATTTATTTTGATAACCGATTCATGAGGTCCGCTCGTGTATAGGAAAATAGGATTGATGGCATAGGTAGGTGGCTGTAATCCGACAAAAGAGGATGTTATGGCTACTTTATTTTTCCCAACACTATCTGCGATAAGGTCCAGCATCTTTTTGGTTGCGTCCTCTGTTCGTTCAATTCGGGTACCCGTGGGCATACGTAATCTTACCTGCAATTGTCCCTCATCCAACTTTGGAAAAATTTCTGTTCCTGCTCCTCGATAGCCGACAAATGCCAACAATAATAAAATGATTAGCACTACAGGAATCAGCAGCCAACTTCTTTTTTGAAATTTTTCAATACTCCGGTTAAGCTTTTGCTGTATAGATGCCTGTTTATTATCACGCTTATAAGTATGCGAAGTTTTAATGAACCAGTTCGATAAGATCGGTACAAGCGTTTGTGATAATAAAAATGACGCAATCATAGCAAAAGCAACCGCCAGGGAAAGAGGCATGAACATCGAACGCGGAACCCCAGACATAAAAAGAGCAGGCACAAAGACAGCTAGAATACTAAAAAGTATTAATAGTTTGGGCACAGCAATTTCCTGGCAGGCATCCCAAATGGCTCTCGTTTTTGATTTTCTCAATTCCAGGTGATGATGTATATTTTCAATGGTTACTGTAGATTCATCCACAAGGATACCTATAGCTAAAGCAAGACCTCCAAGGGTCATGATATTAATCGTTTGACCACTCAGGTATAATAATACGACTGATGTTAGCAATGCTAATGGAATAGTAATGATTACAATAAGAGCACTTCTCCAGTCCTTTAAAAATAGCAATACCATTATTCCTGTTAAAACAGCGCCTAGCAATCCTTCAAAAAGTAAACTTTTTAAAGAGTTGATGACATAGGTAGACTGATCAAATTCAAAAGAGACCTTAATATCATCTGGTATTGCTGCCTGCATATCAGGCAGGTTTTTTTTAACGGCTTGAACCACGTCCCAGGTGGAGGCATCGGCTCTTTTGGTGACAGGAATGTACACAGAGCGCTTGCCATTGATCAGGGCATAACCTGTTGTTACATCAGCACCATTTATGACTGTACCGAGGTCCCTCACCAGAACAGGTGTACCATCCACAGATTTAACCGTTACATTTTCAAGTTCATTAAAATTATCTACGACACTGTTTGAAGAAGTAATGATCGTTTTATCCCCCACCCGTATATTGCCTGCGGGAAGTATAGTGTTGTTTTTTGCAATCGCAGCTACAACTTCGTCAGCGGTAACATTATAACTTCTTAACCGTTCCGGGTCTGCTTTAATAATAATTGTACGCTGATTCCCTCCAAATGGTGGTGGTGCAGAAACTCCTGAAAGCGATGCAAACATTGGCCTTACTTTAAATAGAGCCAGGTCTTGAATCTCATTAAGTGAACGACTTTCACTGCTAAAAACCAGTTGACCAATAGGAACTGAACCAGCATCATAACGCATAACAAATGGAGGAAGTGTTCCAGGAGGCATGAATGAACGGGCACGGTTAGCATAAGAAATCGTTTCTGCCATGGCATTGGCCATATCTGTTCCTTCATGGAACTGTAATTTGATCAGCGATAATCCCTGAATAGATTTGCTCTCAACGGCTTTAATTCCTGTGATGTATAAAAAATGGTATTCGTAATAGGAAGTCAGATAACCCTCCATTTGCTCGGGAGATAGACCACCATAGGTTTGTGCAACATAAATAGTGGGGGCATTAATGGTCGGGAAAATATCTATTGAAGATTTACGGATCGCCAGTATTGAAAAAAATAATATGCCAACCACAACTATAACTATAGTTACAGGTTTACGAAGTGCAAATTGAATGAGGCGAAACATATTAATTACCTGATTTCATTTAAAAAAAAGTTGATATCCCCTCTTATCGAAGCATATAACAATAATGCTTTCCATGCATCCCAATGCGACTTTTTCACTTCCAATTCTGCCTGTAATAAATTGAATTGAACTTGTATGACATCAGATAAACTTACCAGGCCGGTACTATACCTGGTCTGCATAGCATTAAATGCATATAGTGCTGATCTGAGTTGATGCTCCGTTTCCTCTGCCACCGAAAGACTACTGAAAAATGTAGTATTGGCAATTCGCTGTTGTGCTGTCAATTCCGTTTTACTTTGTAAAATCAACTCTTCGGACGATTTGGATAAAAAGTTTTGCACCAGCATTTGTCTTTTTACCTCGCCATATTTTAAAATAGGAAAAATAAGTTGAACCCCTGTCCCATAATTATAGCGACTAAAACTAATGCCTTCAGAAAATTTAGTTCTTCCATCTGCAAGGACTCCTGAGCCTCTGGCAAAAGCAATTCCAAAAACAGTAAGCTTAGGTAAGTAAGATTTTTTCAACAATTGTTCTTTCCATTTATTTACTTCCAGCTGACTTTGTGCAAATTGAACAAAAGGATGATTATTAAATGTGCTATCTGAATAAGAAGGTATCGTGGGTAATAGATTTAGAAAAGAACTGTCAGCAGGTACTGGCAAAACATCCAAAACAAGTAATTGTGCCAAAAGCAATTGCCTGGTTTGTAATTGTTGGCGCGAACGTAACCATTCTACTTTTGCTTTTGAAAGTTCTGATAAAAACAACGCAGTGTCCAGACCAGGACGTATACCATTATTAGCTAGAACCCTGCTTTGATCAAGAATAAACTGGGTACGATGAATGTTTTGATCCTGGATAGCTACCAGGTCATAATCCAGTAATAGATCAAGGTACGTGCTTATAACCTGGATTTTAGTTTTGAATAATTCCTCCTGAAATCTTGCTTTTTCTGATAAAGCCTGCGAAGCAGCAACTTTAATTTGTGTGTTTTGCTGTCCAAAAGTAATGGCCTGCCAGTTGAGAAGAAGGCTGGCAGCACTTCCTGTAACAGGTGCATAATTATTTTTAAAAGAAGGGGGACCAGTCATAGGTAAAATGCCAGTTGGGAAAAATAACCCGGTAATATTATTGGCAGTTGCGATATTTAACTGGTAGCTCGCATCCAGGCTTGGTAACTTACTATATTTGACGACCTCGACATTTTTATTTGCCGATTCCACCTGATAAGAAATGGCTTTTAGCTGATGATATTTTTGTTCAGCAAGTTGTAGTGCTCCCCGCATTTGCATCAATGTATCTGACGGGTTTTGTGCTATAGTTTTTAAACATAAAACGATACAAATAAGTAAGGTGTTCCATTTGATATTTTGGTTGAACATGGTTGGTTAAATAAAGATTGGAAAACAAATTTATTCAGAGATTTAGGATAAATTCTGACACTATTTTTCTGCAAAATGGATAGTTATTAAGTGTATCCCATTCCCATATGTATAATTCAAAGAGTAATGATATAACTGGCAAATTTGCTTCACGAGCGCAAGTCCTAATCCCGTCGTTTTAGTTTGGTATGAACCTTTTTTGAACCGGTCAAATAAAACTTCTGGATGACCTTCTATCGGCATACCTGAATTTTCAATACTAAGTATTGAATTATCTAAATTAATTTGAATGAAACCGCCAGTTATATTGTGCTCAATTGCATTTTTCAAAAGGTTGGAGACCAGGATCTCTATTAATGACCGATTCGCCCGGATTATTATATCCTTTTTTATATGCTCCTTTATTTCAGGGATACTGTGTTCATAATGGTCTTTGAAATTATTCAAAAGATTTTGCAACATCAAGGTGATATTTATTTCGTCCAATTCCGGAAACTGGTTATTCTCAATTTTTGCAAGTAGTAATAAAGTTCTATTCATCTGGCTCAGCCGTTCATTCGCTTCTGTAATATCATTAAGTAATACAGCTTCTTTTTCAGTAAGGTTAGGTTTATTAATGAGTAATTCCATTTTAGACCTGATAATAGCTAGCGGTGTTTGCATTTCATGAGAGGCATTCTCCACAAATTGTTTTTGTTGATAATAGGCTTTTGTTACCTTAGAGATAAGCTCTGATGTAACCCTATTTAGTTGGTCAAATTCTGAAATGCCGGTAGTGCCAGGTAAGTTCAATACCTGATTACGAGTTAG
>JBJMLT010000235.1:0-2602 GCA_045805165.1 Flavisolibacter sp. | reverse complement strand
AAAGATCCTTTAACGAATTGGCTTCATATCTTTTTAGAGAGTGCGATTTTGAGCATGGATGTTTTCTTATGACTGGTACTGGTATCGTACCTCCATCCGATTTCACGCTGCAAATGGAAGATGAAGTTATCATCACAATTGAAGGTATCGGTACCCTGGTTAATAAGGTAGCCTTAAATAAATAAATTGCAGCTAAATTGTAATTCGTAATTCGTAATAGTAATATATTATGGAGTATTATTCGTAATAATTGCGCATCACAAAAATGCGAACTTTACAAGTTTTAAATAAATAGGAATTTCTTTCATTCATTATTCTTCATTCATTATTCATTATTCCTTGTTCATTATTCGTTTAACACCAGCTTCATTTGGGGTAGGAACAAAATTAAAATGACTGGTGAATTTGTTACTATCAAAGAAGTAATCCCTGTCGTATTGATACATCATTTCCGGCATCTCTCTCATAAAAGGCATAAATATTCCAAGAAGCTTTATCATGAACATCGACAAAACCATAGGTTTTTTTGAAGTGTTCATTTCCTTATTAAATAAAATAATCCATTCCTTTCCCGTTAAGGTATTGGGATCAGTTGGCAAATGCCAAACCTGGTTAAATGATTCTGCACTGTTACCAAGAATTGCAGTAGCTTTTGCGGCATCAGGAGTATAAATGAAAGAATGCTTCTTAGTAGCATCTATAAACCAATTGGGTCGTTTACCTTTCTTTAGATTCTTATAAACGGTTTCTATTAAAAAACTTTTTTCATTACCTGGACCATAAAAGTCAGGAGCCCTTGCAATTAAAGCAGTGAGTTTACCTGCTTTTACTTCATTCATTAGCATTTCAGCGATTTCTTTTCTTACCTGTCCTTTTTTACTTGGTGGATTTATTGGCGAATCTTCAGTCATATGGCCAATGGCATTGATATCGTACAGGTACACGTTATCAAAAAATACCAACTTGGCGTTGTGCTTTTTACATGCTGTAATAGTAGCTTGCATTAATTTGGGCCACTTATCTCGCCATACTTTTATATTATAATCGAAACCTACTACAAGATAAACTACAGAGGAACCTTCTATGGCTTTATCCACCATCTCAGGATTAGATAGATCGGCAGGAAATAATTCATCTTTATCGTTTACCTTTTTCGGATTACGACTTACTAATCGGATATCGTCGGTGTAGTTTTTTAATTCTTTAGCCAGAACGCTGCCAATAGTTCCGTTAGCTCCCAGAATGGTTTGTTTCATTATGCAGTTAATTTTTTACAATATAATGGTGTTCAAACCTTTAAAAAATCAGCAACAACTTCTTCTTTACCTTTGGCTTTGCCTCTACTCTGGCTAATAATGCAAACTTTTCCATAATTAAGTATTTATAATTTAAAATCCTTTTATAAGAGCTAATTGTCCCTGATAGTAAGTTACGAATTTAGGTTTAGTTATATGTTGATGCTTTTTGAACAAACTATCGGAAATATTTTAGAATTCTTCTTAACTTATATTACTAAGCATCTTATTTAAACCCTCCTTTAAGCCGCCCCGTTTATTCACTTATTACTCTTCAAACCAAAAACTTCTGTCATGAAAAAAAGTCTATTATTTATTTTATCAACTCTGTTTATTTCATTTGGAGCATTCGCACAGTCCTGGAATCTTACAGGCAATAACAATGCTACTCCCACCTCCATTTTGGGAACTACCAATTCGGTCCCTCTTCGGTTATTTACAAAGAATGCAGTAAGATTGACAATTGATACTTTTGGATTTGTAGGAATCAATTCTGCTCACCCGGTATCTACTTTAGATGTAAGAGGCACCCAGTTTTTACAGGGGACTTTGAAATTTTCAACAGGTGCTAACGGCATACAATTCGCCAACCCTACATCTACTTCAAACAAACCTATGATGTATATGTTTACTTCAGGCTCTTCTAATCTGTCTCGTATGGTGATAGCTCATTCACCTGCCTTTCCGAACTATGGATTACAATATGATGATGTCAATGATAACTTTAATTTTTCCGGAGGAAGTATTGTAATGACAGTTGGTTTAGGCAGCGGAACTGTTTTTATCAATAATAATGCAATAATAGGTGCTAATGCTATTATAAATGCTGATGCTGATATAGCTGGTAATGCAATTATTACAGGGTATGCGAATGTTACTGGTAATGGAAATTTTGGTGGAACAACTCCTCCCAATAATTACAGAGCGTATTTTAACCATGGACTTTTTGGTTTGGGAATTCAACATCACGGGGCGGCAGATTTTTGGGAATTATGGCATAGTTCATTTGATAACAAATTCTATTTGTTTTTTGATAATGGAACTAGAGGAAATTTTGATCCTACATCCGGAGCCTATACCTCAATTTCAGATGCTAGACTGAAGACTAACATTAAGCCAATGGAAACAGTTCTTGAAAAGATCAACCAATTAAAGGCGTCTTCTTATCAATTTAAGGATATGAAAGATCAGCAGTTCTATGATGGTTTTATAGCCCAGGATGTGATGAAAATATTTCCAAATCTCGTATATCACAATATTAATAAAGAAAGAAACCTTGATGTATACACTATGAATTATTCAGGTTT
>JBJMLT010000234.1:0-7458 GCA_045805165.1 Flavisolibacter sp. | reverse complement strand
TTTTGGTTCCAGCCGTGCAGACAGGTTATTATAAAATGCATTTTTTGGCTTATTGAAATGATGATAAGCCAGACCAACATAAAAATTATTATCGGGATTATCGTTTAGCTGCGAATTATAACTCATTCCTACAGCCGCATCGAAATAGCTATAACTGGATTTTAAAAATGTTTCTCCATCCCCCAGTCCATCATATGTACTATTAGTAGTCATTTTAGAACGATCAAAGTGACTTTCTACAGGACCTCCCATGAACCCCATTGAGAGATACCTATTTCTTTGCACGCTTAATGACTTATGATAATTAAGGGCAGCCAGAACATGAGTGGAAATCCATGAAATAGAACCTGCATTATCGCAAAGGATCTGAATACCGGGAGTAACAAAATCATTCCCTTTTCCAACCGGCATTTTATATTCTGCATTTAAGGATCCGGTTTTATAAGCATTGGTAATGCTGTTCCATTGATTTCTGTAAACTGCCTGCACGCGAATATCGCCGGTAAAAATGCCGGCCAGGGAAGGATTTCTTAAAAGAGGCGCTTCAAAGAATTGTGAGAAATGTATATCCTGTGAATTTGCTTTTTCAAATTCTATAAGAACACAGATGACAAGTATAGTTTTCAATAGCTGTTTCATACTATTGTATTAGTGCAACGTTACCTTCAAAATGAATTACCTGACTATTTTCACAGAATACTTCTAACTGATATACGTAAACATCGGGTATTGGTTTATTTCCTTTAAATGTTCCATTCCATCCATAGGTGGCATCATTAACAGGGAAGTTTGTCTGCTCAAAAACGACCTGTCCCCAACGGTTAAATATTCTAAGTGATTTAACCCTATCTAATCCTCTTCCCCTGACATAAAATACATCGTTCATTCCGTCTCCGTTAGGAGAAAACGTATTTGGAACAAAAACATTAGCATTTTTACAAATGACTATAACCTGAATTTGTGCAGAATTGCGGCAACCATTACTGTCAATAAAGCTTACTGTATATTTTGTATTAAATTTTGGACCAGCAACCGGTTGTGCACAGGTGGTGCAACTTAATCCTGTTTCCGGCATCCATAAATAACTTATAACATTAGCTGAATAGGTTGCCGGTATGGTAACCGGAAATCCTGCCTGAACTGTTAAAGCAGAAGGCATCTCCACCTGTGGCAAAGGTTGAATTAAAATATTCTTATAAGCTGTATCCATGCATCCACTACTGTTAGTTGCCAGAGCAGTTACTATAAATTGTCCTGCGTTTCCATATTGCTGGCTTAATGGATTTTGAATTGATGAAGAATTGCCATTTGGGAATTGCCAAGTCCATTGAACAGCCGAAGTGTCTTGTCTATCAAACAAACCTACATGTTGCATGAATACATTTACGCATGCAATGGAATCTCCACCTATAGATACTAATGGACTTTGTACAACCTTAATAATATTATTTAAGGTAAACGTATCCAGGCAATTATTCTTTGATAAAGTGCTTAGAGAAACTGAATATATTCCAGGAGCATTATATTGGTGACCCGGGTTGTGATCATTCGACGTAGAACCATCTCCAAAATCCCAAGTATATTGAATAAGAGGGTCGTTATATGTTGTAGAATCCAAAAAGTTTACAAAACCCTGATCACAAAATAATTTTTTATCAACACCAAATTTTGTATTTGCTCCTATTATATGTATTGTATCTAATCCAGCAACAGGAATTACACAACCGGAGGGATCGGTCATAATAACCTTAGGAATAAAATCTCCAAATGAATGATATGTATGTACTTCGCGATCTGCAGCATTATTGACGACATTGCCATCACCAAAATCCCATGTAAACGTTACTGGCCCTTTACTGAAAGTGGTTACATTCACATCTAACGGTTTACATCCATTGAGAGGGCCATAGCTAACACGAGAACCGGAAGTATCAAAAAGCCTGATCTGATTGTAGGCAGTATCAGAACAACCTCCAGTACTTGTAACTACTAAACTGATAGGATAGGTACCCGGAGTAACATAATATTGAACAGGGTCTGTTATAGTGCTTATTCCTCCACTAAGATCCCACAGAGAAGAAATATAGTATTGGGAAGTATTTGTGAAATTAACCTGCAAAGGTGCACAGGAACTTATTGAATCGCTTAAAGTAAATTTTGCTATAGGTTTTCTGACGGTTACATAATAAGGTTTTATTAATGAATCAGGGCATCCGTATTGATCGGTAATTATTAATTTAATAGTATATCTACCGGTATCGGGATAAGATATGGTTGGGGAAAATGTTGGTGAAGTTCTTCCATCTCCAAAATTCCAAAGGACAGAATAGTTAATAGCGCTGGACAAATTATTAAAGAATACGGGGCTACCGGGGCAAGCTAAAGTATCACCAACAAAATTTGCCATGGGAACTGAGGTTACTACAAAATCAGGAATAGAAAGGCTATCGCTGCAGCCATAAGTATCAGAGACAACTAATTTCACAGCATATGATCCGGAATCGATATAAAAATGTTTAGAATTACCTGTTGTAAGTACAGGTGTAGAACCATCACCAAAATTCCATTGCCATTTATTTATTTTATTCTCACCATCATCTTTGGATAGATCTGTAAAATCTGCAGTTAATCCTTTACAACCCTTGCTATTTGTTGATGTAAAATCTGCCGTAGGTCCTTTAATCCGAATATATTTATTTTTAACTACGGTATAAAAACAGTTGTTATAATCCAATGCATGTAAAGTAATATCGTAATAGCCTGATTTATTATAAGTATTAGATGCATTTTTATTGCGTCCGTTATTGCCATCCCCAAAGTCCCAGGTATAATTGTAATCAGGCACACCACCACCTAAAGCAGTTGCAATGAATGAGATTGTACGTGTTTTACAAATTGTAGTAGTATCTGCGATAAAATCGGGATTTGCATTGATCAATTGAACTGTTAATGTAGTTGGATAAAAACAAGAACCATTATGTGCATTTAAAGTAATTAGATAATTTCCATATGCAGGAAATATATGAACAGGATTGGTAGAATGATCTACAGGACTGCCATCACCAAAATCCCAATCGAGGGAAGTTGCACCAATTGACTGATCTGTAAAAGTTACCTTATGCTTATCATCGCAATCAGTTACATATCCAAACTTCGCAATTGGCGGATTTACATGTACAATATTAGGTTTTGTAAGAGAATCGGAGCAACCATTATTGGTAACTACCAGCATTACAGAGAAATAACCCGTATCAGAATATTTATGAGAAGGATTAGGACTATTGCTTACGCTTCCATCACCAAAATACCACAACCATTGATTTATTCCATTTGGATTTGCAGTGGAATTATCTTTGAACTGGACGGGATCGAATGCACAATTAGGGACAGGTGAAGCTGAAAAATCCACAACCGGGTGCGTACCTACGGTTATGGCTGCAGGAATAGAATCAACTTCTGTGCAACCGGTACTTGTAGTAATAGTTAGTGTTACAGTATAAGTTCCCTGAGTTGTATAAGTATGAGCTGGAAAATGAGCAGAAGAATTGGGGGAGCCGTCTCCAAAATCCCACTTATAAGAGGTAATAACATCAAGCGTATTGATATCTACATTAAAATTAACCGGATATGGTAAGCAACCCTTCATTGGAAGTCCTGGAAAACTTACGACAGGCTTTATAATTTTTATATAGTCGGTATTTACCAACGTATCAGTACAGCCAGATTTATTTGTGACAATCAAAAGAACAGTGTATTGACCAAAATCTGTATAAGTATGAGAAGGATTTTTAAGGTTGGATGTAGCTCCATCGCCGAAATCCCAATGCCAGCCTACAGCATTTGAAGACAGGTCCTGAAAATTAACTGTAAAAGGCGGTTTACATTTAAATGTATTGTCAGCCTTGTATGAAGCTGATGGCCGCGGAAGAATTTTTATCTGACGTGAAGCGGAATCTGTGCAATAAGTGTATGAATTATAAAGCTTGACTGTATATGTGCTTACAGAATTATATGTTTTTTGAGGATTAAATTCATTTGATTTAGTTCCATCACCAAATACCCAAGTACTTCCCACAGGCACGGGTGTAGATGTATTTTGAAATTGCACAGAGTTATTAATACATACGCTATCCGGCGATGTAAAATGAGTACTAATATTTTGAAGATTAAGAAGCCCTGCTTTTACGAGAGTATCCGAACATCCTTCAGAGCTCGTGGTCGCAAGCGAAACTGTATAATTTCCTGTTGAAGAAAATTGGTGAACGGGATTTTGTTGAGTGGATGTTGAACCATCTCCAAAATTCCATAAATACTTAAGGATGCCTGGTCCGGTAGAATTGTTCGTGAAAGTTACTTTATATGGAGGCCTGCAAACATTCGGTTGGGTCAAGTTAAAATCTGACTGAATGCCCCCACTTATTTTTATATAAGATGGTTTAGAATATACACCATAGCATCCTTTATTATTAGTAACTTTTAGAGTTATGGTATAATTTCCTGAATTCGAATATACATTTAAAGGATTTTGTTGTGTGGACTGTGTGCCATTTCCAAAATCCCATAGCCAGCCAATATTTGTAGTTCCGGCATATGCAGTTGAAAGATCGGTAAAATGTGCCCGAAACGGATAACAGCCTACGCTATCGCTTACTTTAAAATTCACGTTTGGCTTTCCATAGATAGAAATATACTGAGTGCGGGTAATTGTATTAGTTCCTCTGGAGGTTGTAATAGTTAAACGAACATTGTAGGATCCTTCATAGAAATAAGTTGTGGATGGATTTTGAAGTGTGGATGTTGCTCCGTTACCAAAATCCCAAGACCAGCCAGTGGGATTTCCTGTAGATTGATCTGTAAAATTAACAATAAGGGGAGCGCAGCCTGATGTTACATTAGCGGTGAAATTCGCTGATTGCGCATAGGTTAAGGCAGTCCAAAATAGGGACAGAAACAATAAGGGGACGATTCTTGGTCTCAATTTTCTAACTTTTAGCCGTGAAAGTTTTCAAGGGTGGCTTTTACGTGTAGTTCAGTACTCTGCAAAAAGTATTCCTTAAACAGGGTCAAAAATTAAAAAATATAGTTGACCCTTAAAAGATAAATGGAAAATAAACTGGTATTTAAGATATTAGATTAAATTGTATTATATCTTATCCAGATGCAACGTACGCAATTGCCCGTTGATTGTAAGAGAGGCATCAACTGATGTCCATGTGGAATTAACGATGGTCCAGGTTCCATTCAATAAGCTTATTGGAGGAACTGAACTGGAAAATGTGGAAGTAATGGTTCTATTATTAGCATTTGCATTCCAACTTCCTGATTGCTCAATTGAACCCGATTTTATAGCATCCACCGTATAATTCGTTCTAAATTGAAAACTATAGGTGCTAAAATCCTGGGTTTTATCTGTTCCATTGTCATTAAAACTGGAAACTTTCCACTGACCGTTAGTCATAGCCTGTTCTACCAGGTTTGTATTGGCCTGAATTAAGGCTGATTTTGTGCAACTTAGACCAGCAAATAATGTAAAAACGACTAAATATTTCATAAGAGTAGATCCCTTACAAATTATAAATTGCCTTGTATTTGAGCAATAGGTAATTTACGAAGTATTTTACATTTAACGGTTCACCGCAAACATCTCTGCATAAGTCCTCGCTTATAAAAAATTTCCCTTTTATATGAATTTTCTCTCTAAGCCACTCCAATAGTTTACCTGTATCACCTTTTTCTATCTGTTCTTCCAAAAATGGTATCTGCTCTTTCGCCTTATTATAGAACTGAGCGGCATAAAAGCTGCCGAGACTATAGGTAGGGAAATATCCAAAGCTGCCATGGCTCCAATGTACATCCTGCAAGCAGCCCTTTTTATCATCAGGTACGATAACGTTCAACAGTTTTTTATATTGTTCATTCCAAAAAGCAGGGATATCATGAGCATTAATGGTTCCTTCAATTAATTTTTTTTCAAGATCGTAACGTATAAAAACGTGGAAATGATAGGAGATCTCATCTGCTTCTGTTCGTATCAGAGAAGGCTGTACTTTATTTATGCCTTTATAAAAACTGCTGAGGTCTATATTTTTAAGCTGTTCCGGAAAATGATTTTTAAGAATTGGAAAATAATGAGCCCAAAAATGCAAACTGCGTCCGACATTGTTTTCCCAAAGCCTAGATTGTGATTCATGAATGCTATAAGAACATGCTTCTGCCAAAGGCAGACCATAAAACTCCGTTTTTAAACCTTGTTCATATAAGGCATGACCTGTTTCATGAATGCAGCTCCAAGTCATGTTACTAAAATCAGTTTCATCTATTCTTGTAGTGATACGCACATCACAAGAATTAAAACTAGTGCTAAACGGATGTTCGCTTATATCCTGCCTGCCTGCTTCAAAATCAAAATTCAAGTCTTTGATTAGTTGCATTCCCCAATCCCATTGCTGTTGTTTTGGGTACTTTAATTTTAAGAAGGAATCATCAACCTGTTTTTTAACGGAAATGGAATCCAAAATATCTTTTAATGCAGGGAGTACATCATTAAAGCTTTTATCAAGTAATTCTACAGTTGTTCCTTTTTCAAATTCATCTAACAATGCGTTATATGGATGGCATTTGTAACCTAATAATTCAGCTTCCTGGCGTTTTAATTTGATCAATTCATCAAGGTCCTTTTCATAAATTGGAAATGAATTTTCTTTTCTAGAATTAATCCAGGAATGAAAAGCCTTTTGTGTCTGATCGGATAATTTTCTTACAAATTCTGTTGTGAACTTTTTATTTCGCACATAATCATCAAAGGTTACTTCCACATTTCTGTGTTGTTCAGGAGTAAGATCATTGGCTTGCAATAGATCTTTTAATAAAGAGCCCAGCTCTTCTTCACTAAAAAATCGGTGATTGATTTCTGATAATGTGCCTATTTGTTGTCCACGGAAACGGGCTCCTTTTGGCGGCAGATAGGTTTCCTGATCCCATTGTAAGACGGCAGACGCAAATTTTACATCTGCGATCCGATGCATTTTTTTCTGATATGTTTCATACAAGCCGGATGTTTTACTCATATTGTCAAAGCTAACGGAAAATAAAAAAGCCTCCGTTTAAGAAGGCTTTATTATTAAGACTACTGTCTTATTTTGGAAAATTAAGGGTTAGCTTCATTTTCTCAATTTTTTTTGTGTATTCTTTTCTTATGTAGCATATCATCAGAATTGATTGGTAGGTATCTATATTGACAATAGATGTTTGAATAATATGATGACGTAAATTATCAGTTGCTGTTCTTATATATTTTACTTCTTCATTGCTTAATGTTTCGAATAAGTCAATGGCCTGCCTGGTATTTTTAAATCCTGCCAATTTAGCTTTAACCGGTTGCACATTATTATTTGTTTCAAGTAACTCCATCAATTCATTATCATTTATGGAAACTTCATTTTGTAGTTGAGATCCTTT
>JBJMLT010000233.1:0-2457 GCA_045805165.1 Flavisolibacter sp. | reverse complement strand
TTTGAGGAAAGCCATCCGGGAATGCATACATTTTCAAGAGCAGTAAACTCGGGAAGCAAGTGATGGAACTGAAATACAAAGCCGATATGCTTATTTCTAAAAGCAGCCAGCTTTGTTCCCTGTAAACCTATAATATTCGTGTCCTTCAGAATAACTTCTCCTTTGTCAGGCTTATCCAAAGTGCCAAGAATATGCAATAAGGTAGATTTTCCTGACCCTGAAGGTCCTACAATGCTCACTATCTCACCTTTTTCTATGGTAATGTCCACTCCCTTCAACACTTCAACTGGTCCGTATCGTTTATGAATATTTTTGGCTGTCAGCATTTCCATACAATCTTTCAAATATCACTAAACAATATTGTTTAACAAAGTGAAGCATTATTTGTCCTATTCATAAACTAGCATTTGGAAAATTGGTTAATAAAACTACATTTGCGGAAAATTTGAAGGTTTTTTAGTATAAAAAATGGCATAGAAATTATACTTCAACTTTCATCTGTTTATCAAAAAAATATTAGAAACCGATGTTTTGGACGTTAGAATTAGCATCCTACCTTGAAGAAGCTCCGTGGCCTGCAACCAAAGACGAGCTGATCGACTACTCTATCCGTTCAGGGGCACCTATAGAAGTTATCGAGAACCTTCAGGAACTCGAGGACGAAGGAGAGGTTTATGAAAGCATCGAAGATATATGGCCTGATTATCCTTCTCAGGAAGATTTTTTATTTAATGAAGACGAATACTAAAGAATAGGATTTACAAATTACAATTTACGAATTACGATTTCTTTTAATTCAGTCTTTTTATTCCTCTAACCTAATATCGGATTAAGATATTTAAGGGATGATGTACTATTGGAAGAAATGGTACATCTTAATAGTAAATAGTAAATAGTAAATTATTTACTCTTCTCGTAGGCATCCAGGCCGCACTTTAGCCATGCGTTAAATTCGGCAGGATTGGGAGTGTAACCTTTGGTTCGGGTGAGAGATTTTTCGTCCGGGCTAATTATGGCATATTGAGGCTGCTGAACAGAATTAAAGTTCTCAGATTGAAAAGTAGCCCATTTGTCACCGACAGTGATGATCTGCTTTGGGGCTCCCGTTTTAGTAGTGTAATTCATTTGTTCCGTTAAAGGAAGATTTCTTCTTTCGTCAACATATAAAGAAACTACTACAAAATCATTTTTCATTTTCGATCTTACCTGGTCATTGACCCATACGTTTTCTTCCATGCGCCTGCAATTCACACAAGCCCATCCGGTAAAATCTATCAGTACTGGTTTCTTAAGCTTTTTAGCCAGTTGCAGCGCCAATTCATAATCTTTCAGGGGCTCAACTCCTGTCTCATAATTTATGGGGTGCTTATAAATGCTATAGCTAAAGGGAGGTGGAAATCCACTGATCAAATTAAGTCTTGCCCCTTTAGCATTTGTTACACCAGGAATCAGATATAATGTAAATAAAGAAAACAAAGCAATAAAAAATATTCTTGCCTTAGTAAATTTTGGTTTACTATCATTAGAAAAACGGAGGGATCCCAATAGATAAAGGACTATAAGAATTCCAATTACAATCCAGATGGCAATAAATGTTTCCCGCTTTATTAATCCCCATTGTTTTACCAGGTCTGCATTTGAAAAAAATTTTACAGCAAGTGCAAGCTCTATAAACCCCAGAACTATTTTTACAGAATTGAGCCATCCGCCTGATTTAGGTAAAGATTTCAGCCAATTTGGAAATATGGCAAACAAAGTAAATGGAAGTGCGAGTCCCAGGCCAAATCCTGACATTCCAAATGTAAGCTGAGTAGCACCATTATTTCCTGATAATGCACCTGCACCTACCAATAGCGTTCCAAGTATAGGACCTGTACATGAAAAAGAAACTATAGCTAAAGTCAGTGCCATGAAAAAGATCCCTCCGATATTACCAATACCTGATCTTGAATCCACTTTACTTGCCAATCCGGAAGGAAGGCCAATTTCATACAGACCGAAGAAGGATAGCGCAAAGAATATGAATATCAGAAAGAAAACCAGGTTGAGCCAAACATTAGTGGAAATATTATTCAATACTTCCGGAGTTACATTGTTCACCAGATGAAATGGTATTGACAGGATGGCATAGATTAAAAAAATGCTGATGCCATATATAGATGCATTTTGTATTCCTTTAGCTCTTGATCCCGACTTCTTTGTAAAAAAAGAAACAGTTAATGGAATCAATGGAAAAACACAGGGAGTAATTAATGCAATTAGCCCGCCCAGGAAACCAAGAAAAAAAATTGCAAACAGACTTTTACCCGTTGCATTATCATCGCCACATAAGTTCTGCGGATGCATAGCATCTATACTTGCAATTTTAATTCGTGAAGCATTTGAGACTCCCCCCTTGAGAGGCACTGTAAAAGTGAAAGAAGTGGAAGGATATAACTCTTCATTCCTACCGTAAGT
>JBJMLT010000232.1:0-4863 GCA_045805165.1 Flavisolibacter sp. | reverse complement strand
CGACAATGACGGATGGCTTGACATATACGTGTGTACTACAATTTTATCTGACCCCTCTAAGCGTCAAAATCTTTTATATATAAACCAGGGAGTTGATAAAAATGGTATTCCCCATTTTAAGGACCTGGCAAAAGAGTACGGACTTAATGATACCAGCCATTCAACAATGGCTGAATTCTTCGATTATGATAATGATGGCGACCTTGATATGTACCTTGTTGTAAACCAAATTGTAAAAGGGGATAATGCTTCTTTTTTCAGGCCTAAGATCACTAATGGCACTTATCCGAGCACCGGCAAGCTATTCAGAAATGACTGGGATCCGGTATTAAAGCATGCTGTTTTTAAAGATGTGTCAAAAGAAGCCGGGATCACCATTGAAGGATATGGACATGCAGCTACGATCGCTGATTTTAACAAGGATGGATGGAAAGATATTTATGTTACTAATGATTTTAACTCAAATGATATTCTTTATATCAACAACCATGACGGTACATTTACAGACAAAGCAAGCAGCTATTTCAAGCATACTTCTGCCAATGGAATGGGACAGGATGTTATAGATATAAATAATGATGGACTTTCTGATGTAGTGGAGCTGGATATGAATCCTCAGGACAATTTCAGGAAGAAAATGATGATGGGTTCCAATAGTTACCAGAATTACCAAAACTCAGATTACTTCGGCTATCAATACCAATATGTAAGAAATTCACTTCAATTAAATGAAGGAAACAGAATTATCAGTAAAGACTCCGTAGGGGATCCTATTTTCAGCGATATAGGTTTTTTCTCAGGCATTGCTGAAACCGACTGGAGCTGGACACCGCTTGTTCAGGATTTTGATAATGACGGGAACCGCGATATCATCATTACTAATGGATATCCCAGAGATGTTACAGATCATGATTTTACCATGTTCCGCAATAATGCTTCTGCCTATGCTTCAAAGCAATTTACATTAGACCAGATCCCTAAAGTAAAGATCCATAATTATAGCTATCATAATAATGGCAATCTTAGCTTTTCAAATACAACAAGTGAATGGGGCTTTTCAAAACCCTCTTTTTCGAACGGAGCTGCTTATGTGGATCTTGATAATGACGGAGATCTGGATGTTGTAGTGAATAATATAAACGATGAAGCTTTTGTATATGAAAACACTAATAGCCCCACCAAAGAAAATCAAAAGAATTATTTAAGGGTTCAGCTTCGCGGCGATTCATTAAATAAAAACGGCTTGGGAACATGGGTGGAGATCTATTACGGAAAGGAAAAGCAGATGTATGAAGAAACACCTTACAGAGGTTATTTATCAACCGTACAATTAGATCCTCAGTTTGGACTCGGTGCTGTAAGCAATATTGATTCAGTATTGATTAAATGGCCTAATGGTAAAAAGCAAACACTAATTAATGTTCCGGTGAATCAAATTCTGAAAGTTGATATTAAAGATGCTAAAGATTCAATTGCATGGACCAGGCCTTCTATTTCAACTGATGCCCTATTAGAAGATATAACCGATTCTTTAGGAGTAAAATTTATCCATACCCAAAAAGATTTTGTTGATTTTAATATTCAAAAACTATTACCTCATAAATTCAGTGAATATGGTCCTGCATTAGCTGTCGGTGATATAGATGGAAATGGCACAGACGATATTGTTATAGGTGGAAATTATACATCTCCTACAACCTTTTTAATGCAGCAGAAGGATGGAAAATTCATCGAAAAAAAATTGCCTGAAGTTGAGGATGCTTCGCTTCACTGGCAGGATATGGGCATTGCATTATTTGATGTGGACAAAGATGGTGATCTTGACCTGTTTATTTCACGTGGCGGATTTGAAAGCAAGCCAGGATCGCCAGCCTACCAGGATCGTTTGTTTATTAATGATGGGAAAGGAAACTTTAAAGAGGACAGTAATGCCCTGCCCTCTAATTTTACCAGTAAATCTTGTGTTCGTATAGCTGATTACGATAATGATGGTTATCCCGATCTTTTTATTGGAGGAAGGGTAGAGCCATGGAATTATCCAAAACCTGTTTCCAGTTTTATTTATCATAATGAAAGTCGAAACGGTCAGATCAAGTTTACAGATGTAACAAAGAAGATAGCTCCAGCTTTGGAAAATATTGGATTAGTATGTGATGCGATATGGACTGATTTCGATAATGACGGATGGCAGGATCTAATAGTAACCGGAGAATGGATGCCTGTAAAGATCTTTAAAAATAACAAAGGAAGCTTTCAGGATATAACAGCTAATTCGGGAATTGAAAATACAAAAGGATGGTGGACTAGTATTACTGCGGGAGATTTTGATAATGATGGAAAAACGGATTATATAATAGGAAATCTTGGATTAAATTCATTTTACAGAGCCAGCGATAAATATCCGGTTCATATCTATGCAAAGGATTTTGATAAGAATGGAAGTCTTGATGCAATTCCAACCATTTATCTTCCAACATCAATGGAAGATACTACCAGAAGAGAATATCCGGTACATACGAAGGATGATATTACTAAACAGTTGATCAGCTTTAGAAAGCAATTCCCGACATACAGATCTTATGCAACAGCTACTTTCGATAAAATGTTCAGCAAAGATGACCTTAATGGAGCATTAAAACTGGAAGCGAATTATTTTAGTAACAGCCTGATGAAAAATTCAGGCAATGGAAAATTTCAAATCACCCCTTTACCTTCGATAACACAATTTTCGTGTATGAATGGAATGCTAGTAGAAGATTTTGATGGCGATGGTAATTTAGATGTGCTGGTCAATGGAAATGATTATGGAACGGAACCTACTATAGGAAGATACGATGCATGTAATGGCCTATTGTTGATGGGTAATGGAAAAAATAATTTTAAAGTTCCTTCAATGATGCAAACCGGATGGTTTATACCAGGGAATGCAAAAGCACTTGTGAAATTCAAAAATGTACTGGGAGAAACAATGATTGCGTCCAGCTCTAACAGAGGACCATTAAAAATATTCAGATGGAAAAGACCAAAACATGCTATTGCGCTTGAACCAAATGATATTGAAATCCTGCTAAAATATAAAGATGGAAGAGTACAAAGAAGGGAGAATAACTATGCTTCCTCTTATTTATCACAATCATCGCGATTCCTTGATATTGACAATGGGATACGTTCCATAGAAATTAAAAATAATAAAGGTGAAGCAAGAACAATTAATTTTCCGGATTAATTTATTAGGTTAAAGTCTTCAATATTTTTATTCTTGAAAAAATACAGATCCAGTCATTTCTATTATTTGCCAATTATCCTATTACTATTAGCAAGCTGCAAGCATTATAAAAAAAATTCTGATCATTCTGATATTTCAGACAGTAGCATTGAAAAGGGGGAAAAGCTAGCTAAAGTTTATTGTCAGTCATGTCACTTATTTCCTGACCCTTCACTGCTGGATTCCAAGAGCTGGGAAAAGGGAGTGTTGCCAAATATGGGGCCGAGACTTGGAATATTTTATTATGGATATAGAACTTATCCATCCAGCCGCCATGATGTTAATATTGGTCTTGGATATTACCCCTCACAACCTGTGATAAGTAATGATGATTGGCAAAACATTTTAGATTATTATATAGCTACATCTCCAGATACATTAGAAGGACAGAAAAGGCCATATCCCATTCAAATGGGACTTTCATTATTTACTGTTCAATCTCCAGCAATTACTTATGAAAACCCAATCAGCTCTTATGTTAAAATAAGCAAGCTGGATCCAGAACACAGAATAATTGTTTCTGATGCTTTAAAGAATATCACTTACTTCTATGATACAAATTTAATGATTAAGGATTCTGTAAAAAATGGCGGGCCTATAGTAGATATGGATTTTTCAAATCCAGACATTGTGGCCTGTGATATTGGGATAATGAACCCTAACAATGGTAAATTTGGTAAGGGCGAAATTATAAAGCCTAATGCATCGAATGAACAACCAAGTCTAATTCCACATTTGGACAGTTTGCAACGGCCTGTACAATTATCCATATGCGATCTTAACAATGATGGGAGACCTGATTACCTTATTTGCGAATTTGGATATGTTACAGGTAAATTAAGCTGGCTGGAAAACCTTGGAAATGGCAATTATAAAAAACATATTCTCAGATCTTTACCTGGAGCGATAAAGGCCTATGTACAGGATTATAATCATGATGGGTTACCAGATATATGGGTATTATTTGCGCAAGGAGATGAATCTATACTACTTTACACTAATAAGGGGAATGGTGAATTCAGTGAACAACAAGTATTACGGTTTCCCCCGATGTATGGTTCCTCTTATTTTGAACTTGCTGATTTCAACAAAGATGGTTATCCGGATATCTTATATACCTGCGGAGATAATGCCGATTACTCAACTATATTTAAACCCTATCACGGAGTATATATTTTTTTAAATGATAAGACAAATCATTTTATTCAGAAATACTTTTTTCCGATTAACGGTTGCTATAAAGCCATCGCAAGAGATTTTGATGGGGATGGAGACCTTGACATTGCCACTATTTCTTATTTTGCAGATTATGAGAAGCAACCAGAAGAAGGGTTTGTATATTTAGAAAATAGGGACAATTTTGATTTTAGACCATTCAGCATTCCTGAAACTGAAAAAGGGAGATGGCTGACAATGGATGCAGGAGATATTAATGGAGATGGGATTCCCGATCTTATACTTGGTAATTTCTGCTTAGGTCCTAATATTTCAAAACCTAAATATGACTGGAAAAAAGGTCCGCCATTTATGATCTTAAAGACTAATAAAAAATGAAGTATTTCCTATTAATTTTTCTAACACTATGCATACTAACGAAT
>JBJMLT010000231.1:0-8255 GCA_045805165.1 Flavisolibacter sp. | reverse complement strand
GAATGGATATTCAGGAATGCAAGCATGGAATTTAAATCCGGATCTTCTTATGCTATCACAGGCCCAAATGGCTCGGGGAAGAGCACATTCCTGCAGGTTGCAGGTAGCATGATCCAATTAAATGAAGGGACTATTACATATCAGATCCCATCATTACAAATAAAAGCAGAAGAAATATATAATAAGATCTCTTTTTGCGCTCCCTATCTGGATATAATTGAAGAAATGACGTTTTTGGAATTTCTTGAATTTCATAACCAGTTCAAGCCGTTTGTAAATGGGATCAGCAAAAATGAAATTATTAATATAACCGGTTTAAAAAAGTCTGCCGGAAAACAGATCAGGTATTATTCCTCAGGAATGAAGCAAAGGGTAAAACTGGCTCAGTCGATTTTTTCAGATACCGAAATTGTTTTACTGGATGAGCCGTGCAATAATCTGGATCACAATGGCATTGAACTTTATTTAAAACTGGTTTCTGATTATTGCAGGAACAGGTTAGTAATAATCAGTTCTAATGATGAGAAGGAATATTGTTTTTGCAATACAATCATTGAAATTCAAAAACTTAAATACAACTCTGCCATTTCTCATCATGATAATGGATGATCTTCAATAACAATTCTTTTAATTCCTGAAACCTGGCCTTTCCGAGAAGTTGCTCATATTCTTTTTCAATGAGAGATACCCTGTCTCTTGCAGAAAGGACCAACTTTTTCCCTTTTACTGTCAGATAAATTATTGAGCTTCTTTTATCTGATCCAAGAATTTCTGTTTTAATATAACCGTGCCGTACCAATTCTTTCACCACCTTGCTCATTGCCTGCTTAGATACACGAGCTTTTTTGGCAAGTTCATTGTTAGTAATTCCTTCCGGGTGAATATTCATAAGCAAGGGCATGTATCCTAATTTAAAACCCCCGTATCCTTTTTCGGTAAGTTCATTTATAGCCCAGGCATCAAATTGACGCTTAAGCTGGGCAAGGATCTTACCCCAGCTTTTTTCTTTTTTGCTTTGAGATTCAAGCAACCGTTTATCCAATTCCCTGCTATTCATAACGCAAATATAATAGAAAAAATAATTAGTCATGTCAGTTGACTAATTAGTAAACTTAGTTTACTTTTGCCCTTCCTAAATAAATTCTAAACAGCAAGCAATATGGAGCAGACGCCAAAAACCGGCAGAAAGATCAAGCCCATCTATATTATATTCCCTTTGATACTGATACTAGGTGGGTATTACGGATTTAAGAAAATAATGCATGCGATAAATTATGAGAGTACTGATAATGCGCAAATTGAGAGTAATGCAGTACCTGTTGTAAGCAGGGTGGCAGGATACATTGATTCGGTGGCAGTATCTGATTACTCAGATGTAAAGGAAGGGCAATTACTTGTAAAGCTTGATGACCGTGAGTATCAGATCGCGGTTAATCAAGCAGAGGCCGACCTTAACCAGGCTAAGGCCGATCTGGCCAGTGCACGCGCTTCTCTTTCCAATGTAGGAGCTTCTGAAAATGTTGCTTCTGCAAATACGGATGTTTTACGTTCAAGACTTCAATTAGCGGAAAATGATCTGAAGCGCGATGAAGCCCTATATGCTGATGGAGCTATAACACAAAGGCAATTAGATAACAGCAGATCTAATGTTGAAACAGCGCGCAAGCAGGTTTCAGCAGGTCGTGAACAAACAACTCAGGCATCAGTTCAAACAGGAACCGCAAATGCACAGATATTAAGATCAAATGCATTAATAGAAACGCGCAAAGCTGCTTTGGATGCCGCCAAGTTAAGGTTAAGCTATGCAACCATTGTTGCACCGGCAAGTGGAAAAGTTGGAAAGACCAATCTTGAGCGAGGCCAATTCATTCAACCAGGGCAACCTTTATTTACGATAGTTAATAATGAACAATTCTGGGTAATTGCAAATTTTAAAGAAACCCAAATAAAGAACCTTAAAATAGGCCAACCGGTGGATATTGAAATTGATGGCTACCCGAAAGTAAAAATAACGGGAAGAATTTCATCGCTAAGTGAGGCTACCGGAGCTAAATTTTCATTATTACCTCCTGACAATGCCTCTGGAAATTATGTAAAAGTTACTCAAAGAGTACCTGTTAAAATAGACATTGAAAATATAAATCAAGTAAGAAATATACTTAAGGCCGGACTTAGTGTAAATGTTGATGTTCATTTAAAATAACGGGTATGGAGACCAAGACACCAAAAGGATTTGCACGATTTATAATTGTACTTACAACTGTGTCTGCAGCTATTATGGAGCTGATCGACACATCGATAGTGAATGTGGGACTTAACCAGATTGCAGGAAGCCTGGGTGTAACTATAGAAGATATAAGCTGGGTTATTACTTCTTACGCCATTGCGAATGTGATCATTATTCCTCTTACAGGATTCCTTGCAGAATTTTTTGGAAGGAAGGCTTATTATATAGCATCAATGATACTTTTCACATTCGCATCTTATATGTGTGCGAATTCCGGAACTTTAGTTGAGCTAGTTATCTGGAGATTTATTCAAGGAATTGGAGGCGGTGCTTTATTGTCTACTTCACAGGCTATATTATTTGATGCATTTGAACCTAAAGACAGGCCGCTTGCATCAGGTTTATTTGGCATGGGTCTAATCCTTGGCCCTACATTGGGACCCACTTTAGGTGGCTACATTATCGATAATTATAGCTGGCCATTAATATTTACTATAAACATCCCTATTGGGATCATAGCCACTTTATTATCTCTCAGCTTTATTGCAAAAAGAGAAGGAGAAGGAAATCGTAAAAAAGAAATTGAGATTGACTATACCGGAATTCTCTTTCTAATGATAGGCATCGGATGTCTTCAATTTGTACTGGAACGAGGGGAAGCAGAAGACTGGTTCACCAGCAATACCATTCGAATTTGCTCTGCGCTGGCTCTTTTTGGTTTAGTTAGCTTTATCTGGAGGGAGCTAATAATAAAACAGCCTGCGGTAGACCTGCATGTATTGAAAAATAGAAATCTTGCATTTACAACTATATTCACTTTTGTAATTGGACTGGGATTATTTACTTCTGTATTTGTGTATCCTGTCCTTGCACAAAGGGTACTTGGCTGGAGTCCATATGAAACAGGACTTTCCCTTCTTCCGCCTACACTAATTGGTGTAATAATGATGCCCGTAATAGGCAGACTAATGTCTAAAGGTGTTTCTCCCATCCCATTCGTGATCGTCGGATTTATTCTGTTTGCATTATATGCATGGATAAGCGCTTCCATGAGTCCTGAAGTTGGAAGGTGGGATTTCTTTTTTCCATTATTGTTACGTGCACTTGGATTATCTATGGTCAATCTTCCATTGATCAATCAGGCGGTTGCGGGACTAAAGCCCAAAGAATATGCTTCAGGAATTGCATTGAATAATATGATCCGGCAATTAGGAGGTGCCTTTGGCATTGCGATGGCTAATAATTATATCGCGCATCAGTATATGCAACACCGGACCGACCTGGTAAGCAACGTAACAAGTAATAATTTATTAATAAATCAAAGTCAGAATGCCATTACGCAAGGCATAGCTTCAAAAACAGGAGATGTATACCAGGCTACTATCCAGGCAACGAAATTGCTGGACCTGAGAATTGATAAGCAGTCTTATTATCTGGCTTATCTGGATACATTTCATTTGATAGCTATCTTTTTCATATTGGTACTGCCACTGGTTGCCTTTTTAAGAACTAAAAAAGAAAATGACCCTAAAGCTGTTATGGCGGCAGCTGCGGAAGCACATTAAAACAAGATTATTATGAAAAGAGTTATAATAAGCATTTTTGGAGCGGTTATTTTTATTCAATCATTCGCGCAGCAGGTTAATACAGAACTGAAAACACTTATTAACCAATCGTTCACTTATTTTCCCCGGTTCAAAGAATTAGATCAGGCAGTAAAGATCAATGAGCAAAGAGTGGAACTTGCATCTTTAGGCAATAAACCTAATGTTGCAGGCAATTTCGATTACAATTATGTATGGCCTGTTCCAAGTATTGATTTTCCTACTGGTAATAACGGGGAAACTAAAAAGTTTGAATTCCAGCCCAACCATAATATAAATACTTTTGTTTCCCTCTCCACTCCCATTTATGATTTTGGAAAAACAAAAGCCAATGTTGATAAAGCAAAAGAAGATCTTCAGCAATCGAGAAATACAATAGAATATAATAAAGAACAACTTGCTGCGCAGGTTTCCAATATCTACTTTACTATTAATTATTTGCAAAAAGCAATTTCTCTTGAAGATTCGGTTATAAGTGTTTTGGAAGCAAATAAAAAGTTTGAAGAAGACAGATATAAAAATGGAGACGCATTAAAGGTTGATGTATTAACATGGGTTAATAATATTGACATAGAACAAAACAGGAAAGTAGATCTTCAGAACAACTTACAGAAACAATTTAATTTGTTAGCTTATGCTACCGGACAAACCGAAAGTATCTTAAGTAAGGGACAATTAGATTTTGTAATTGCTGCAGCATCTGTTGAAGATGCATTAAAAACTGCCCAAAGCAGTAACTACGAATATATAATGGCTCAGGAAAGGGTAAAACAATCAGAAGCAGATCTGGCGATAACGAAATTAAATTCGAAACCTTCCATTAATTTTAATGGCAATACAGGTTTCAGGAATGGATACATACCTGATTTAAATGTTCTTAAATATAATTTTGCATTAGGGGTTGGCATTAGCATTCCTATTTATAACGGAGGCAGATTTAAAAAACAAATTGAAATAGCTAAAAGTGCAGTCACACAAAATGAGCTTGCACTTTCAACACTTGATAACCAATATAAAAAAGATATTGGACAGGCGTTAACTGATATACAATCGAACCGAGAAAGGCTAAACAATACAGCAGGACAAATCTCTGTTGCAAAAGAAGTGTTGCGACTGGCACAATTAAGATATAAAGATGGCGTTGGGACTAATGTAGATGTATTAAATGCCAATAGTAACCTGCAGCGGGTGGAACTTTCCGACATACAATATCAATATCAACTGGCAATTTCTGAAGTTGAATTAGCGAGATTAATGGGAGTGAAGTACTGGTAAGATAATTTGAGATTTGAGATTTGAGATTTGATATTCTTTGATTCAGGATGACTAAAAGTATGGAAGATGCCTCAATCTCAAATTTCAAATCTCAAATTCCTCATCTCTGGCTAGCAATTAAGAGGTTTAAATCTGTGTATTTTAAATTGAAGCGCTCGCTAAGGTAGAAATTGGTAAGTGATCCTTTAAACATGTAAATACCGCTACGCAAATGGATCTGATGCCAAACCATACGTTCAAAACCTCCATCTTCTCCCGCCTCTAAAAGCAAAGGCATCAAAACATTGCTTATAGCCTGTGATGCTGTTCGGGCAAAGCCAGATGGTATATTAGGCACACAATAATGTATTACACCATATTTCAGGTAAATAGGGCTTTCATGTGTTGTTATTTCTGCAGTTTCAAAACAACCTCCCCTGTCTATACTTACATCTATAATTACACTACCTGGCCTCATGCTGCTTACCATTTCTTCAGAAACAACTATTGGAGTTCTTCCACTTTCAGATCCAAGAGCACCTACCGCAACTTCACATGTCTTTAATTGCTTTGCAAGCATGCGAGGTTCAATAACTGAGGTCCATAAACGGTGACCAATATTATTCTGCAGTCTTTTCAGACGGTAAACACTATTATCGAAAACTTTTACAGAGGCACCAAGAGCCAGGGCCGCCCTTGCGGCATATTCACCTACAATACCGGCACCGATAATTATTACTTTGGTAGGAGCGATCCCAGAAATACCCCCCAGCAATACTCCTTTTCCATGATTGGCGGAACCTAAATACTGTGCAGCGATCAGCATTACAGCACTTCCTGCTATTTCACTCATGCTCCTGACAATTGGATATGTGCCACTATCGTCCTTCAAATTTTCGAATGAAATTGCAGTGATCCTTTTCTCCATCATCTTTTGCAATAATTCTGCTTTTAATACACTTAAATGTATTGGAGAAATGATCATCTGGTTAAACTGAAGAAGATGGAGCTCTTCATCAATAACCGGAGCGCTTTTTACTAAAATGGGTGATTTGTAAACATCTTCCCTGTTGTAAGCAATCCTGGCCCCAGCCTCACTATAATCCCTATCCGCAAAATGTGCAGCTTCACCCGCATTATGCTCTATGGTTACCTGGTGGCCATTGCTTACCAGTACACTTACTGCGTCGGGAGTTAAAGCAATCCGGTTTTCCTGGAATGCAATTTCCTTTGGTATGCCAATGTGCAACTGGGCACCTTTAGGCTTAATATCAAGCGTTTCTTCTAATGTTTCGTAACTGAAAGAAGGACTTACAATTGGTTTTTGTTGAGCCATAAACAGGGTCCGTGAAATTGGTTACAAATTACAACTGTTATTTCAAACTATTATCATATGTGTATGGCAATAGCAATTCTATCTTTCTTTCATTTTCAGAAATGGAGTGAATATGTACGTGTACAGATTCTTCATCAAACAATCCAGGCGCTTTTTCAGGCCATTCCACCATGCATATCTCATTACTGTAAATACAGTCTTCAACGCCTGCCCTTATAACATCTTCTATTGATGCCAATCTGTAAAGATCGATATGATAAATAGTTCTTTCCAACTCATTCTCTGTGTAAGAATATTCATTGATTATTGAGAAAGTAGGACTGCCTACAACATCATTTATCCCTTTCCACCTGCATAAAGCTCCAATTAAAGTTGTTTTGCCAGACCCCATTTCACCATGAAAGGCAAAAATTCTTCTGTCTTTTGCTTTCATCCAGAAAACACTGGCAAATTCATCCAGTTCTTCAATTGAAACGTTATACGTCATTTACAAATTTAACATTGGTTTGTAAGGAATAAGAAAAGATAAATGTTGTAACATTTATTGAAACAGGCTAAGGTGAGTAAATTTGCAAAGCGCAAATTTACAGATGATGGAAAAAATTCAATGGAAAGTAGAGGGCATCACTTGCTCCAACTGCGCTTTAACTATAAATAATTACCTTAAAAATAAAGGTGCTTCCAATGTTTCTGTTAATATAATTGATGGAGATGTGTCGTTTGAACTGGATACGTCCAATAAAAAGGATCAGCTGGTAAAAGGCATTGAATCGCTTGGATATAAGGTTGATAATGGAACTGCAAACCTTATTGAAACAAAAAGAAAATTTCTAACTACAAATCTTCAAAGATTCTGGTTTTGCCTTCCATTTACTATAGTGCTGTTGCTTCATATGATACCGGGCATCCATATACATTTTCTAATGATGCCATGGATACAGTTACTACTAACTGTTCCCGTATTTATAACAGGCATGAATTATTTCGGCCGATCCGCAATCAATAGCATTAGGAATGGCCTTCCTAACATGAATGTTTTAATAGCTGTTGGAGCTTTTATTTCATTTGCCTATAGCTTAATAGGTACAATATTCAATTTGGGTGAAGATTTTGTTTTTTATGAATCTACAGCAACAATAATTACTCTTGTTTTTTTAGGTAATTATTTAGAAGATGCATCTGTACAAACCACACAAAGGGCACTTAAAAAGCTGGTGAAATCTCAAAAGATGACTGCCCATATGATAGCATTTGATGAAAATCACAATGAGCTGATCTTTCCTATTGACAGTAGTCAGCTTAAGTCAGGTGACCTCCTATTGGTAAAAACCGGAGAGCAGGTGCCAGCAGATTGCAAAATATTATGGGGCGAGGCTTTAGTCAATGAATCGCTTTTAACCGGTGAAAGCATTCCTGTCAGAAAGAATAAAAAAGAATTATTAATAGGAGGCAGCATTATAGAAGATGGCCAGGTAAAGGCACAGGTTACCACTAATGCCAACGAATCGGTACTGGCTCAAATCCTTAACCTGGTTAAAAAAGCGCAGGGTGAAAGGCCACCAGTTCAGCAACTGGCTGATAAAGTAAGCGCCATATTTGTTCCAATTGTTCTTTGCATTTCTTTATTAACATTAGGGATCAATTGGATTGTAACAACAGATTTCATCACTTCTCTTCTCAGAAGCATTGCAGTTCTCGTAATAGCCTGCCCATGTGCAATGGGACTAGCTACTCCTGCAGCTATTGCTGTTGGTCTAGGTAAGGCTGCCCGAAACGGTATTTTATTTCGTAATGCAAGAGTAATAGAATTATTTAAAGATTGCAGGCAGGTAAT
>JBJMLT010000230.1:0-2554 GCA_045805165.1 Flavisolibacter sp. | reverse complement strand
GTAGTGACAGCAGGTCAGGATCCAATAAAATGGTTTGAAAAATATCCTGGAAGGTTTAAACTGTGTCATGTAAAAGATAGAAAAAAAGCAGTTCCGTTATCTGACAAAGATGCCTCCTGTACATTAGGATTAGGAGATATCAATTTCAAAAAGATATTACATGAAGGAAAAAGTCGCGGGCTTAGACATTATATTGTAGAGCAAGAGAGATATGATAATACAACACCTTTAGATGCAGCACGTGAGGATGCGGATTATTTAAAGACAATAAGGATTTAAAGGAATTTATAATATCGGCCGGAATTTTGTCAGATAATTAAAAAACCATGACCATGAAATATTTATTTGCTTTAGCAATTATAATGGCATCATTCGGATGTAATTCCAACAGTACAAATTCAAGCTCTACAAAAGATTCAACTACTCAGAGCCAACCTATTCAGAATGTAAATGGAAATATTCCTGATACGACGAGAAATGGAGGAGTGGATATAACTGGTAAGCAAAAGATTGATACGACGAAGATCGATAGCAGCAGGATGAAGAAATAATTAACTGATTAGCTAATTAGCTCGTTAGCTGATGACTTCGAAACAATCCACTTGTGATTACTGTTAGTAATTGATTAATACCTGTGATAAGATCGTGATAACGGAAGACCCAATCTTCTACATTTCAAATATTAAATTAAATGTCTGATCTGCTTTGGGGAATTGATCTTGGGGGAACAAAGATTGAGGGAGCCATATTGAATGATCATGGTTCTGCTGATCCTATTGTTCGCACCAGAATTGATACTGAAGCTATTCAGGGATATGATCATATAATAAGTCAGATAAGTAAGTTAGTTGGTCTGATGGAAGAAAAGTCAAGATCAAAACCAAAGAGTATTGGGATTGGAACTCCAGGTGTATTGGACCCCGTGTTAAAGACCATGAAGAATTGTAATTCTACTGCTTTGAATGGAAAGCCCCTATTGAAGGATCTGGAGAATTGCTTAAACATCCCTGTGCATATGGCTAATGATGCCAATTGCTTTGCTCTTGCAGAAGTCCATTGGGGAATTGTGAAAGAGAAATGTCCGGATGCAAGAGTAGTATTTGGGATCATTATGGGAACAGGCGTTGGCGGAGGAATAGTTATAAATGGCAATGTGTGGGATGGCAAGCATGGAATTGCAGGAGAATGGGGTCATAATTTTCTTGATGAAAGTGGCGGACCGTGTTATTGTGGCAAAATTGGTTGTGTGGAAACTGTAATTTCCGGTCCTGGTACTGAGAGATATTATACTTCCATTACGGCTGAAAAAATAAGACTGAAAGAGATCTGGACTCGTTACATGAAAAAAGAGAAGGCAGCTGTTATGACCATAGAGAGACTTTGTGAATTTTTTGGGAAGGCTGTATCGGTAGTTGTAAATATGTTAGATCCAGATGTTATTGTAATTGGCGGTGGTGTAGGAAACATAGATACTTTATATACCAGTGGTATTGATAGCCTGAAAAAATATATTTTCAATAATCGTGTCGATGTTCCTATTCTTCGCCCTACTCTTGGAGATAGCGCTGGGGTTTTTGGCGCTGCAGCGTTATCCATAAATAGCTAATTGGATTAAGCTATTTGGATTTAGCAACAGCGATCTTTGAATCTGCGGTTCCATAATAGAGATACCATTGCGAATTGAAATGAACGAGTGCTTCGAGAAAAACAACATTGTTCACCTGACCTGTTATTTCATAAGGTTTATCTGGCTTAAAAAAATTGTTAGCACACCTATCAATGACCTTCATGGGATCCTTTTTATCCATCAGAATTTGTCCAGCGCTGTACTGACCATTTGGTAATGTATTGTCTCCAACAGTTGGACTATTCTTACTATTATATATAAACAGAATTCCTTTATCAGTTAATAAGGCGGGGGGACCAGGTTCTACCAGTTCAGTATCAAACTTATTCTTTCTCGGAGAAAAAAGAATTTTAAATGCCTCATAATGGCGAAGTGAATCATATTGCTTTTTGGATGGATCTGTTTCTTTAATTGGAGTCCAATCAATAAGATTATCAGAAACCGCCATATATATATTTGATTCGCCCCAATACATCCAGTATTTTCCATTGATCTTTGCAGCTGTGATCCTATTACCTGTTCGTTTAGTAATAATAGACCCGGATTTTGACCAGTAATCAATATATTTTCCCCTATCCGCTTTTTTAAAGACCGATCCATGCTTCTTCCAGTGGATCAGATCTGTAGACGTTGCTATAAATAAACGGGCGGTTGTACCATCGAAAGCTGTGTAGGTCATATAATATATACCGTGATCATCTTCTACTATTCTAGGATCTTCACAACCTCCCTCCCATTCATATTTTTTATATTCATCATTCTGAGGATAGAGAACCGGTGTTTTTCTTCTTTTAAAATGTAAACCATCACTACTATAAGCCATACCAATTCTTGAAGTACCGGCAGGCTTCCCTGTTTTATCCTGCGCACGGTATAATAAGTACACCCTATTCTTTCTAACGACTGCCGCAGGATTAAATACATCCT
>JBJMLT010000229.1:0-4079 GCA_045805165.1 Flavisolibacter sp. | reverse complement strand
TGGTATTGTACGTGGCGTAATTCCACAGGTTTTGGTAGAATGGGAAAGTCAGCACGAAAACATAAGCGAATTATTGGTAGTTGAAGACATGCACATACGAAAGAGAAAAATGTATGAGTTATGCGACGCGGCCATTATTCTGCCTGGCGGCTATGGTACACTGGATGAATTATTCGAAATACTCACCTGGAATCAATTATCCATTCACGATAAAAAAGTATTCTTATTAAATTCAGAAGGATTTTACGATCATCTTCTCAATCATCTCCGCTTTTTATCACGAGAAGGATTTTTATATAATGATTTTGAATCCCAGATAATTGTACTTAAAGACCCAAATGATTTCAGATCTTATCTGATTGAGGGTTGAATTAATTAAATGTATTTAATAGTGGTAATTAATTGCGAAAGGTTGGACACGGAGTTACCCGCTTTGTATTCGGATGAATAACTCCCTGTTTGATGAGAGAGAATTCAAATGCACCACGGCCATTATTGTATGCATTTAATGAGGATACAGTGGCATCATAAGTAAACGAAAAAGAATAATCCTTATATCCGAGTCCGATAAGCGGAATAAAAGACTCTTTATATCTGTAATACAAGCCCCCGATCAATTGATAATCGCCATCTCCGGAAAGATTGTAATGTGCATTTGCACCGGCTACCATTTCATAGGCACTCGCCTGCATAGAATAGTAAATATTTGGATTCAATATTACCTGGTCGCTTAATTTAAGGCTGGCATTAAGAAATCCGGTATATCTGACAGGAATTTGATTACTTGTTGTGGCATCAGTATTAAAAAAAGATTCACGGGGCTTATTTACATGCTGTGCTGAAAAACCTGCATTCAGATAAACTTTATCAGTAGGAAAATAAGCATAGTTCATGCCTACCTGAACATCGAGGTAGTTTATATTATTTCTATCTAAAAAAGCGCTGGTAGGAAGATGGCTGTCAAAAAACTTTCCATCAAACTGGTCAGGGAATTTCAGATTAGTTGTGTTGATCTGCTTATTAGCCCATCCAACATTAAAGCCTAAGCTTAGCAGACTTGAATAACCTAATAACTGATGATATGCAAGAGATCCATAGATCTTTGATGAGGTAAGGTTACCACTTCCTGCTACATCATGTAAAATAACTCCTCCCAATCCTACCCAGCCATTGTCGAAACGGTCTTTGAACAATTGCATATCTCCAAATGCACTCATGGTCTGATAAGGTACCGTCATTATGGAAGACCATTGGTTACGGTAATTGATTCCAAGTCGATAATCTCCATCAGGAATAAAACCGGTATTTGCTGGATTTGTTGTTAACGGAGAATTGAAAAACTGTGAAAAATGCAGATCTTGTGCATGCGTATTAAACGCACACATGGTATAGAAAAAAACAATATATAATTTCAGGCACTTCTTCATTTCATTCCCTCTATCTTATTAACGTAATATCACCCGTTTTAGTTGTTTTGGTACCATCAGTAAATTCAACGTTTAAAGTATAAGCATATACATCCATAGGCAGCATTTGACCTTTATACCTTCCATCCCAGCCTATATGCTTATCTCCTATTTCAAAAACCTTTTCACCCCAGCGTGTATATATTGAAAACTTCATCTTTGCAATTCCAAAGCCACGTACATATACAATATTATTGTTGCTTCCTGAAGGAGTAAATGCATTCGGAACATCAACAGCAGGTACGATCAAAGTTGTAATAGGACGGCAAGTGGTGTCCGGACATCCGGCCTTGTTATAAGCAATAAGGCATGCATTGAAAGTTCCTGTGGAATTGTACTCATGCTGAATTACAGCTCTTGAATTCACCACTAGTGAATCGCCATCTCCAAACAACCACTTGAATGAAACTGCATCTGCACTTGATAAATTATTAAATGAAATTGGTGTGTTTTCTGTTGGCGGTTGTGGTGAGGCTGTAAAATTAGCTGTCGGATTACTATAAACAGTAATGGTAGTTGAAGTACTGTCACGTAGATTACAAGTAGCCGGATCAACCGCCAGCAATGAAATGGTATAAGTACCTGGAAGATTGTAAACATGGATTGGACTTACATCCGTTGATGTAGTTCCATCTCCGAAATTCCAGAAGAATTGAGCACCCGCATCAGAAGTATTATTGAAAACAGCTGTATATGGTGCACACCCATATGGCGGGGTTTCAAATCTTGCTTTCACTAAAGCTGCTACCCTCACCTGATTTACAAGAGTATCCGGATAATTACAATAAGCTGTATCCTTCATTATAAGAGTGACATTATAGGTTCCGGGAGAAGCATAATTATGAAACACACTGGCAGTGCCGGTAGATGCAATAGTAGCTCCATCTCCAAAATCCCAGGCGAAGGAAGAATTATTAAATGGACGGCTCGGAGGGGCAGTTGATGTATTGTCAAACCGGTATTTAAATGAGTCGCAAGGATTTAGTTTAACAGGATTAAATCCAAGAACTGCACGTAAATTACCAGCCCGGATATTTACATAGGAAGTATCAAACATATTGCACGTAGATGAATCCACAGATATCATCATAACACGGTAATTACCCACTGCATTAAACGTATGCGAAGCAAAGGGCAATGTAGTGGTAACTTGCGGAGATCCATCAGCAAAATCCCATATATAGCTTTTTGCTATCTGCACCGTATCCGTAAAATCTACAGTTAATGGAATACACCCTGCTGAATCTCTTGGCTTCCCATTAATTGAAGATTGAATTCCACCCTGAACCCCTGCCAGGTTAAAAGCTATTTTTACAAGGGCCAGATTACAATTGGCTCCCTGGGGCTTTGAAGGTGACCACGACCCTGGTGTAGTAGGGAAGCGAACGTTTTGAGGACTACCACAATTGGCACAAATTGCTTCGTAAATAACTCCGTTTTTATCAAAACGGCTGGTACCGCCATCCACATGGTCGGCTAATGGACCATTCTGGCCAAAAAAGCTTCCATACAATTGAGCGGAAGCATCTTTCTTTAAAACAAAGAAGTAAAAGTCTTCACCTAGTCCATCATTAGGATCCTGATTATTAACGTCTGTAGTTGGCTTTATGGCATCAGGCGTAACAGGTAACCCCTGGGTACCCGCTGATGGATAATGGATCTGACCGATCATTCCGCCCCAGCCAGAAACATATACATTTTCACACCGGTCAACCAGAAAGGCAACAGGCGAAATATTAGGTGTTCCTGTACCGGTACCGAATGTGGTAGAGTATACATATGCAGAAAGCGTTGGTTCTAATTTAGCAATGAATTGATTGCCTCTCGCCTGGCTCCAGGCGGCATTAATTATTGGCCAGGTTCCCTGGGTTTGACCCATTATATAAGGAAAGCCAAATTTGTCAAATTGCAGTCCATAGATCTGATCAATTGCTGCAGTACCAATATAGCTACTTTTTAAAAGAGTAGACCCGTCATTGCTAATTATTGATACAAATCCATCTATGGCTCCGTTGAATGAAGTCCCGATTACACCATTAGCTGGCACACCTGGAAAGTCAGCACTTTCTGTTCCCCCTGCTATAAAAATATTATTATTTATTGGGTTTAAAGAAATTACATAGGCTGCATCATTGCCGCTTCCTCCAATATAAGTACTGAACATTAGGTTGGAAAGGTCAGGATTGAATTTTATTACAACGCCATCCTGATTATAGGTGCTTCCACCATTGTTAACAGACTGGAAACCGCCTTTTACAGGAAAGCCTCCAGGATCTCCTGCTTTATTTCCTGATTGTGTACATGAAGCAAGATAAATATTGCCGGCTCCATCAAGGTTTACTTCACTTCTGGCTTCATCGCCATAGTTCCTTTGTAAAGAATTGGCACCACCTCCATAAGGTGTAATGTTGGAACCATCATCTCCAGACCCACCCATGCGAATGGACCCTATTAATTTAGATCCTGCAGGATTTAATTTAGTTATAACTATATCAAAGCTTCCGCATTGGCCAATAGTATCTCTTGTAGTAGGATAGTTAGGAGAATCGCTTCTTCCCGCTACTATTAAATATACTTTAGGTTATGGTATATGGTTTTGTTGGTATTGATTTT
>JBJMLT010000228.1:0-8384 GCA_045805165.1 Flavisolibacter sp. | reverse complement strand
TTCGCGGAATCGGAAACAGATTTACCTGCAATAATGGTAGGCACATACCATACTCCGTTTTTCTTGAACAGCTCTATACATTCATCATCCATTAAAGTGCCGTGCTCAATAGAGATCACACCTCCTCGTATCGCTCTTTTAATTCCCTCTGCTCCATGCGCGTGTGCCATTACCTTTAATCCATAATCGTTGGCTGTTTGCACAATAGCTCTTATTTCTTCTTCGGTGAATTCGGCGCCCGAACTGTTTTCCGATACATCAAGTACACCACCTGTCGCCATAATTTTTATCACCTGAGATCCTTCTTTTACTCTTTGCCTTACAGCTTTAATGCATTCGTCTTTCCCATTAGCAACTCCTTCTAGCGGACCCGGATCACCCATTAGATCTTCCCTGTATCCATTAGTAGGATCACTATGGGAACCAGTAGACCCAATGGCTCTTCCGGCAGCAATAATTCTTGGTCCTTCGATCCATCCCTGGTTGATCGCTTTTTCTAATGAAATCACTATTTTACCACCTGCATCTCGCACAGTAGTAAATCCTGCCATTAAAGTTCTTTTGGCAAACACTACACTTCGGTAAGCAAAATCAACATCATTAAGTTGAAAACGCTCAAGATATAAATTAGGGTTGGTCTCTGCGCTAAGATGCACATGCGCATCGATCCACCCAGGCATCACGGTCTTATTTTTCAGATCAATCGTATTATCATTTGCGCCTGCACTCGTAAATCCATTCTGAACTGCAGTGATCTTATTTTTTTCAATTACGATCGTCATATTTGCCCTCGCCTCATTCCCAACTCCATCTATAAGGCTTCCACACCATATCAATGTTCTCTGAGAATATCCCTGAAGACCAATAACTAATGCAAACAGCAGAAGAAATTTATTTCTCATAAGCAATGTTTAGATAAAGATACTTACTCAATAAATCTATTTGATATATGAAAATGCCCAGTTGTAATTCTGGATCAATGCCAATTGCTGGGAAAAGGGGAAACGGATGCACATAAGGTGATTGGGATCCTGATTGGCAACATGCTTTCAATCAGTCCTTTTACTAATGAGCAAATAGTATTGATTTAAGTAACTTGAAATATGAAATTTAAAACTTTAGGTGAATATTTCTTATTCATTTATTTCATTAATTTATTTGTTTCATGCAATAGATATATTGATAAAGTTTCAAATTTTAATAACTCTCCCATAAAGCAAGGTTATTTTTATTTTTATCCTGATAGTAATGTTCTGGTATATAAACCAGAAATAATTCTATCTATGGACAGAGAAAAATTATTTCCTAAAAGTTTTAAGGTTAAGCTTCCAAAAAAATTAAAATATTATGAGATAACTGGTACAAATGATTTAAGTTTATATTATCCCAATAATCAAACAATTTTTATAAGGATAGATTTACAAAATAATGAATTGTTGCACGACACTTCTTATTTTCCACAAAAACAGGAATTAGATAGAATTATCCAATCTAAACTTAATATGCAGAAATCTAAGTTTGACATAAAAAGTATTTCTTATAGACAAAGTAGAAAACAAGTAATTATCAAAAGAGGACCAGCAACAATTTTACTCTATAACATAGAAAATAAGAATTACGAACTATTTTTCAAATATTTAAATGGGTTATATTTTATTAATTAGAAAAATTACGTTTAGTTCTTGAAAAAATGTTGGAGATGAAATTCTAATACTGTATACTCTTAAAAATATCCAGTTCTTCAATTGAAATTAATTGATGGCAGAGTGCGTAAAAAGCAATCCCTACAACATTGACAGCTCCTGTCTTTTCTTGAATTTTATGGCGATAATCTTCTACTGTCCGAACAGAAAGACGAAGTTTTTGAGCAATTTGCTTGGTGGTGAGTTGATGGCAAATCAACTGCATTATATTTTGTTCACAATAAGTAAAGCAAAAACTGTTTTTAGGTTCAATGTTTTGTTTACTTTTTATAGATTTTGAGCAATAATATCCCTTACCATGAACAATTTCAATTGCTTTAATAATTTCTTCAATAGGATCCTTCTTTAGTATCATTCCATTAACATGGCACTGATCAGGTGAATAGAGAAAATAATCTTCCTTATGCATTAAAAAAACTAGGAGTTTGATATTCGGGAATTGACATCGCAATGTTTACATAATTGATAATCGTGCTTACGAAGTAGTTGACTATCCAGGAGAATAATATCAGGGGCCGCTTCCGGAATAAGTCGCAGTAATTCCTCTTCATGTCTCGCCTCTCCTGTTAACTTTATGTTTAGACTATGATCCTTTATCAAATTCTTTAATCCTTCTCTGAAAATGGAATGCTCATCTGCAATTAGAACACGGATGGAAGTAGATGATTGCATTGTTTTGGCGTGAAAGAATAATATTAATTGAAGTACGGATATTAATAATAAAAAAACAACTGTATTTATACTGTTTTACAATTGCATAAAATACGGATGAATTTAATCGGTTAATTAACGGAGAAATAGCAAAAAAGATATTATGGAAAGAGCATTAATTCATGACTAATCGTTTCGGTTAGTACGGTATCTTAATAAGAAAGGACTCTTTAAAATATAATGAAATTTTATTTATAAAAAAACTGTATTTACCACGTATCGTGTTTTTTGTAATTACTGAACCTTTAGACCTGCAAGCCATCAAATCAATTTATTTTGAACCGATCACTTATCTTTTTTCTATGCAGCCTTTCATTTCTGAAGGTACTATCCCAGGATTCTTCCAGGCTAAATAAGATCATTTCCCTTCCCGATAAGTTGTTTGCCTCTCTGGATAAAAAGACACACAGTATTGAAACCAGTCTGGATAAGCAAACCACAAAATATCTGGCAAGGCTACAAAAGCAAGAAAATAAATTAAGAAGTAAACTATTTGAGAAAGATTCATCTCTTGCCAAACAGTTATTTAATAATGTTAACCATGATTATGAGGCACTGAGATCGCAAAAGGGAAAATTAAATGCTCTTGAAAATGCTTATTCCGGCCACTTGGATTCTCTTTCCACTTCTTTAAAGTTCTTAAATGAATCAAACCTGCAGGGATTAACAGGTAATTCATCACTGCAAAAAACCTTATCGGAATATGCGGCCCTACAAAATAAGTTGAACGCCACTAACGAGATCCAAAAATACATTTCCAGACGCCAGCAGTTGCTAAAAGAGCAGTTTGAAAAATTGGGAATAGTAAGTGAGTTAAAGAAGTTTAGAAAGCAGGTGTATTACTATCAGCAGCAGGTAAGAGAGTATAAACAACTCTTTGAGGATCCCAATAAGTTGGAAGAAAAATTACTTTCTCTGGCCCAATCCCTACCGCAGTTTAAAGACTTTTTCGCTCGCAATTCTATACTGGGAAGTCTCTTTGCACTTCCCGGACGAAATGGGTCTTCCCCAATGGCTTCCATTCAGGGACTCCAAACAAGGGCCATGATCAATCAGTCATTGGCCGACCGGTTTGGATCTGGACCAGATATATCTCAGATGCTCCAACAAAATATGCAAGGAGCCCAGGGTCAGTTATCAGAGCTGAAAAATAAAGTAAGCTCTCTTTCTACTGGAAGTTATGGAAATGGAGCAGATAAGGACATGCAGGACTTCAAGCCCAATAACCAAAAGACAAAATCATTCTTGCAAAGACTAGAAGTTGGTACCAATGTGCAGTCTCAAAAAGCACAGAATTTTTTTCCTGTTACCTCAGATCTTGGATTATCAATTGGCTATAAGCTCAATGATAAATCTATAATGGGTGTCGGAGCAAGTTACAAATTAGGCCTGGGTAGAGGATGGAATAATATCCGTCTTTCTCACCAGGGAGTTGGACTTCGATCTTTTGTGGATTACAAGATCAAGGGAAGTTTTTATCTCAGTGGAGGATATGAGCAGAATTACAGAAGTCTCATTACTTCCATTGATCAACTCAGAAATTATTCAGCCTGGCAAAGCAGTGGCCTTTTAGGATTGAGTAAGAGGTACCAGGTGAGCAAAAAGTTGAAAGGAGAAATGAAACTGCTGTGGGATTTCTTCAGTTATCGTCAACTGCCAAGAACGCAGGCTGTTTTATTTCGAATAGGATATTCATTTAAGTAAAATCAGAATTAATAAGTTATGAGAATTTTAAAAATAACATTTTTACTTATTTCTATTAATATAAAATTAATTGGATTCAGTCAGCCAGCTCAAAATACAAATTTATTGCCTGTAGTATCTCCTGCTAGTCCGGATGTTGCTGGCATTGCACGATTTGGAAATTATCAGGTCAATCTTTTTACTGGCCTCCCGGATATTTCAATCCCATTATATGAAATTCAGGTAGGCTCTCTCAAAGTTCCTATTAGTTTCAATTATCACGCTGGGGGAAATAAAATTACCGACATACCGTCTCGGGTAGGTTTAGGTTGGTCCTTAAGCTCAGGGGGTTCAATTACCAGGAAAATACAAGGAATTCCTGACGACCAGCCCAATGGATATTTTTTAGGGACTACAACACTTCCAAATGTCAACCTAAAGCTTACTTCTGAAATTGATTTAACTACTCAAGCTTCTATGGATTATGTTGAACATGTCCGAAGGGGTGATTGTGATGGCGAGCCGGATATTTTCAGTTATAATTTTCCTGGTCATAGTGGAAAATTCATGTATGATCAAAGGAATAATTTTAATGTAATATTTATTCCATATGCTCCACTCTTAGTAAGCAAAACACCACTTGATCCATATGTAGTAAAATTTGATATAACAGATGAAAGTGGAACTATTTACAAATTTAAAGATTATGAATGGACCAGTTCTGGAAGTGGAGTTACCACAAATGCAGCTTCTGCCTGGATGTTGAGTAGTATATATACTCCGAATTTGCAGGATTCAATAAAGTTTAATTATTCGACTGGTGGAGGACAGGTTGATTCATATTTCTCAGATTACTGGGTAGTTAATGATCACGCAGATGGTTCATATAACTCTGATCTCGGAAATGGTTTTAGAGATTTAGCTGGAGTAACTACTACATGGCAGCAATTGAACCAGATCGATTTTCCGGGTGGAAAAGTTGTTTTTGAATCAGATGCACAAAGTAGAAGTGACTTCCACGGTATTTATGCATTGCAGCATCGTTTAAGTGGGATTAAAGTCTATAGCTATGATCCATTGAGAAATTCTTATACTCTAATTCGATATGTACAACTATTTCACAGCTATTTTATTAATGGTTCGGATTTAACTACTCAAAGATTACGAATGGACAGTCTACAAATTAGAGATGGTAATAGCAGTATTGTTCAAACCTATCGGTTTAATTATAACACCAGCATAGCCTTGCCAATCAATACTTCCTGCATGAAAGATTATTGGGGTTATTTTAATAACCAATTGAATACTCGGTCTATTGGTACTACTTCAGTAGAAACTACGATTCCTCATATGCAGGTTCCATATACTCAACCCATTTCCAACCCTACAACCAATATTTGGATTGGAGGAAATAATGCCAATTCCCGAATAACTGATCCCAATTACATGCAGGCTTATATACTTCAAAAAATTACATACCCAACCGGAGGAAATAGTCAATTTGAATATGAAACCAATCAATATTTGGATGCAAATAATGTAGCGCAATATGCAGGTGGGCTAAGAGTTAAATCTATAAAAAGTTATGATGGTATCAATGCTAATCCGATAGTGAAAACTTACAAATATGGCTTAAATGAATCCGGTTATGGTCGAGCAAATTTTTTCCTGGAAACTTATTTATTCACGAATGTTCGAAATTATCAATTAATAGATATGACTAATTCTTGTTGTCCTTGCGGAGTCACAATTGGACACAAGAGTACTGAAACTTATTTTGCCAATCCTACTAACGATATTGAAAATTATGATGGATCTCCTGTTGTATATTATACTGTTACAGAATATACGGGTGACGGAATAACAAATATTGGAAAGACTGTTTATCAATTTTCTGATAAGTCAGATGCTAAAACTTCAGTTCAGGGATTAGGTAGGAATTATTTTGATTCCTACCATTTTATTCGGGGATTACTTACCCGTAAATCAGAATATAAAAGAAATCCAGATGGAACAATTGGCACCATCCCAATAAAAGAAACTAGAAAAGGATACCAGTTTCAGCCGTTTCAATGGTCATCTCCCGCCATGGCAATTGTAATTCAGAAAACTTTGATCACAGATGAAAAAGTTTCATTAGATGGAACTATTTCACCTGATGTATCATTAGGGCCACATTTAATAGGAGGACATTGTGCCGATGATGGAAACAATTTTAGATTAAATAATTATAACCTGGTAAGCGGAGATAATAAATTGATTGCTGACACAACTATAATTTACGATGATCAGGATCCAACCAGATATGTCTCAACTATAACAACTTATTCTTATGATGATTTAACCCATTTGGGACTTACTCAAGTTCAAACTACAAATAGTAAAGGAGAAATTTTAAAGGCTAAATATACCTATCCTTATAATTATACAACATACCCCAATAATAACATGACTTCAAGTCATATTTGGAATAAAGTAATAACCGCTCAAAAATTAAATGGAGCTACACAACTTAGTCTGCAAACTAATATTTATTATTCATTTGGAACACCTTCTTTATATGCCCCACAAACTGTTCAGTTGCAAATTCTAAGTAATCCTGCTGAAACGCGAGCTTCCTTTAGTAATTATGATTCGAGAGGAAATATTTTAGAAATGCAAAAAACAAATGACGTAAAACAATCCTTTATATGGGATTATCAAAAAAGAAATGTAATTGCCCTCGTTACCAATGCAAGTCAATCTGATATTGCATATACTTCTTTTGAAACGGATGGAAATGGTGGTTGGACAGGTGTTAATACAACAAATATTTTTAGCAATAGGTGTGTTACAGGTAAACGTAGTTATTATTCAACAAATTTCTCTTTTTCAAAGTCTGGTCTAACTAGTACGAACACATATATTGTTTCCTACTGGAGTGCAAACGGTGCTTATTCCATTGCTGGAACAATAACTGGGTTTCCTAAATCATTGCGTACACTAACTTTTTATGGGCAAAGCTGGACCTATTACGAGCATCAGGTTACGGGACAGACTACTATAACTATTTCAGGAAATGGAGCGGTTGATGAACTCCGATTATATCCTTTGGGGTCTCAAATGACTACATACACTTATGAGCAAATGATCGGTGCAAGTACCCAATGCGATGCAAATAATAGGTTATTATTTTATACATATGACGAGTTGGGAAGGTTGATTTTAATGCGAGATGATAATTTAAATATTTTAAAGCAAAATTGCTACAATTATTTTGGACAGACCGGTACATGCAGTATTTATTCCAATGATGCACAATCTGGAAGCTATTCAAAAAGTTGCCCGCCTAATAATACGGCTGGATCTGTAACCTACTCGTTACCGGCCGGAATTTGCTTTTCTACATTAAGTAAAGCGGATGCTAATAGCAAATCATTAAGCTTATTGAATACCGAAGGCCCTCTTTATGCTAATTTATATGCTACCTGTACACCAATTATGTATACTATAACAGGTTCAGATAGTAAATCAATTGGCTATACAGTACTATTTAAGTCTCATACCAATGGTGCAATTCTATATTCTTTTTCTCTTTCCTCAGGAGCAAGTAATATTAATCTGGGTCAGGTAGCTGCTGGTTCTTATGATGTGCAGTTTCAACCAGGGGCAAATCCGCCTTTTGCGAATTTTTACGTTAATGGATATTCGCAAAGAAATCAGACATCTGCTTTATTTAGTAATATATCTATTAGTGGCGCATCCACTGTTACAGTTAATTAAAAACATTTTATGAAACTCTTTTATATATTAATAAGCTTTATTTCTTTCAATATCTCTGGAAGCATTTATGATTTGGAAGTAAATGCTCTTGATGGTACAACAATTAAATTGTCGGATTATTCTGGAACAAAGCTAATTATCTATGAATTTAATCCGGTTCAGTTGGATACGATCCAACTGAGATATCTCGATTCCATACAAAATTCAAATCAAAGTATTCATGTATTAGCTGTACCAGCAATTGAATTTGGTACAGTCGGAGATTCAGTATTGCAAAATTCAATTTTCGGATTGAATTTATCTTATAAGTTTCTTCAACCTTTAGCTGTTCAGAAATCCAGCTTGAATAATCAAAGTAGTTTATTCAAATGGATTACAGATGTAAATCTTAATTCTCATTTTGACCATGAAGTTACCAATCCAGGTGAATTTTTTATTATATCCGAAAAAGGGACATTATATGGAATTATAAATTCTAATACCTCCACTGATATTATAAATGATGTGATAAATCAAAATTTGAAT
>JBJMLT010000227.1:0-13188 GCA_045805165.1 Flavisolibacter sp. | reverse complement strand
TTCAAATTTTAACCAAGGCCCCCTCCGCACCAAATAAATAGTCTTCCTGAGTGGAAATTTTTATACTACTATATACTCCTATGTGTATACTCCAGACTTTGTGAAACATTTCCCGTACAATTTTAAAATATTAATTACTGAAACCGAGAAATAAATTTTAATTCAGCCATCTTATACTTCACTATTAAATAAAAAAGATCATGAAAAAAATGTGGATTTTTAACTTTCTGGTATGCTTTCTTTTCTTTTCCTGCCAAAAAGAAGCTGTAGTCAAATCTGAATCTACAGGAATAAAAAGCATTAATGGAATAAAAAATAATGCTTCTGCCAGCTCAAATCATCAGGCTGTTACTATTACTGCAGTTTATAATTTTTCAACATTTCCGGATGTAGCAGGAACTTTTACTACCAGCGGAGCTTTGTCTATTTCAGGAACGAGCACAATGCATATTGGTTTAAATGCTAATGGTGTCAGAGGTCATTGTGTGGTTGTATTAGTAACGACTGATGGAACTATTACCATTCACCAGGAATGTGAGTTTTCAACTTCTCCACCAAAAGGTCAATGGCAAATAGTAAGTGGAACAGGAGCTTATTCTAACCTTAAAGGAAACGGATCGCTTCTTATGCCACCTGAAACAGAAGCAATGAGTGGGGTTATATATTGAAAATGGAAAATTCATGTACAATTACAATTTACAAATTACGATTTACGATTTTCTTAAGAACGGTGCGGTGGATTGAGTGATACACGGATGGAGGTATTATTAAAGCTATGGGTTTACTGGTTATTATTAGCCAGGGGCTTGTAGCTTTTTTATTTAGTAAGGGATGAATTATTAAAGCGATCTATATGGCATGCTTACTGCATATGATATTAAAAATGGGTGTTTGAGATAATGAAAGTTATTAAAATAAGGCTTTCATCCTGAAACTTCAAAGTTCAAAACCGTTCTTTTATATGATCAAAACTTATATATCCGTTATCTTAATATCTATTTTACAATTTGCTGCAAAGGGTCAAGACGTAGCATTAAACCCCATACCCCCAAGGATACTTCATAAACCCCAATATGAACAGATTAATTCATTCTTTAAACATAAACCTGATACAATAATCCATGACCAATTCCATAACAGGTATGGGGATCTTTTGAATGATGATCCGGTTTATAATCCCAAATATCCCTGGTGGGTGCCTGCATCAAGAGTTATAGCCGCAAATGTTTTTACATGGTCTATTGACCGGTTAGTATTTAATGCTGATTTTTCGAAAATAGGGACAAAAACCTGGAAATATAATATACAGCATGGATGGGAATGGGATGCGGACAGGTTTGGAATAAATTTTATCGGGCACCCCTATTCGGGTAATACCTATTTTAATATTGCCAGATCTAATGGCTATTCATACTGGCAATCGCTTCCTTTTGCTTTTGAAGGAAGTATACTATGGGAATATTTCGGAGAAAATACAAGGCCTTCCTACAATGATGTAATTAATACACCAATCAGCGGGATGTTCCTTGGAGAAATTTTATACCGTTTAAGCTCTAATGTTCTTGATGACCGTACAACAGGAAGAGAAAGAGTAATAAGAGAAATTGTTGCAGGCTTACTTGATCCTGCAAGGGCCATTAACCGATTAACGCAAGGGAAATCATTCAGAGTGACTCATGGTGAAGTTTATCAAAAAGAGCCACTTAACATTACTCTATTTGCAGGAATACATAAAATAAATGAAAACAATAAATTCGGAACTGGTCCAACCAATGAAATTTTTAATATCCAACTTGATTATGGAAATCCGTTTGAAGAAAGGCACCGCAAGCCTTTTGACCTTTTTCGCTTAAGAGCAGAATTAAGCTATGGGGTAGGCCGTAAGCTGTTAGATAATATAACAGGGTACGGGATTTTGTTTGGTCATAATACTGCAGACCGTACATTATTGACCGGAGGATTTCAGCATTATGATTATTGGGACAATAAAATATTTGAATTAGGGACATTAGGCTTTGGAGCAGGATTGATTGCCCGGACACCGGTTGCCAAACATTCTAATATATTTTCTGCCGTGCATGTAGCTATTGTTCCACTTGCGGGTAACAGTACACGTTTCGGACCCGATTCCTCAGAATACAGGGATTATAATTTCGGAGGTGGAATGGAAGCAAAAGCAGAAGAAACTTTTAATTTGAATCAATGGGCAAGCATAGGATTTAATGCCTATTATTACTGGATACATACCTATGTTGGAACGCCCGGAAACAGTGTAGTGGGAATTCTTAAGCCAAGAATAACATTAAGAGTTTATAAAAATTTAAGTTTTGGATTCGAACAACATATTTATGAGAATGACCGATTTTTAAAAGGAGCGCCAACACTTCATCTTACAAGAACAGAGCAGAAATTCTTTCTTCAACTTTTTCTTGAAGATCCTAAAAGAAGAGGCTTGTACCATTAACCACTTCATCTCTTTTACTGAAATCCCGGAAAATTTCAGTTATGCATGAACTGACATTTTCCCACATTCTTCAGCGCAAATCCTACAAGCTTCCGCACATTCCTGGCAATGTTTGCTATGTGTGTGTTTACTACACTCTTCGGCACATGCTATACAAGCATCTCTGCAAATCCTACAAATCTCTTCAGCATTTTGACCACCTATACTCATGACCTGAGCTGCCGCATAACAAATAGCAGCGCATTCCATATCTAACTGAATACAACGAGCCATCATTTTTACATCCTGTTCCTGGATACAGGAAGAGGCACAATGATTACAAAGAGCAGCGCAGTGCAGACATGCTTCGATACAAGTTTTGAATGTGTGATAACCAGTCATACTATTTGATTTTATTGGTAAGGGAATTATCCAGATTCATTTTTTCTGAGATCAAAGGTTAAAATATTATTGTTATTTCAGAACAAGCTCTTCTACAGGTGCATAAATTTTCAACCTTCAAGGTCTTAATATTTAAAATAAATTCTAACTGATTCGTATGCTAAATAATTAAATTAATTATAGTCCAACATCAGCTTAACCATATTTTGAAATTTGCTTCCGTAAAGATTTTTTATTCTTTTTAAATGCAGGTCAATTGGATATTCTGGAAATTGATCATATTTAATGATGGCACAGTTGCGAAACAAAGCCTCATCTTTTTCTTTAAACACTTCAGGCATTAATACATGGATTTCATCAAAATTTAATTTATTAAAATTGTTTGTGGGTAAAAGTGTTAACCCATATTTTGAAATAACTGAAGTGCCATTAGAGACAATAGTCTGAATAGATGCTGGAGCAGTTCTTACATAACAATCTAATAAGCTGGCTAATTCAAACTCATTCATATTATTTTGTAAAAGGACACCAATTCGTTTATTTTTTTCAAATACAATCTTTTTAATTCCAATGCAAATTGCAGCGAAATTTAAAACGTAACTTTTATGATCCATTTTTATCTCTTCATGCGGATAATGTACTTCATTCTTAACCATTTTCATGACCTCACTTCCAAAAAGCTTATTTATTACGACGAGGCTTCCTTCTGTTGCATTTGAAACTCCAGCTGTACTATATAAATTTCCACTATTAGTAACACTTATATTTTTTAACCAAATTGGCTTAGGATATTTCTTTTTTAATTCATCAAGATCAGATGAATGGGTTGTCAACGCTTTTCCATTATAAATTCCTGTAGCAGCTGCAGTTGCAGATCCATCACAAATTGATAAAATGATAGTTGAAGGTAAATAATGATCTTTAATCCATTTAACTGTGGCAGGTTTTTGGCTTTCACTTACTCTTCTAGATTGATTTGGTATAACAATTACATCCGGCTTAATTTTTAATGAATCTACTTCAGAAAAGGATAGTTGGGGAAGGATGAATACTCCCTTTGCAAGTACAATTGGCGCTTTAAATTCAGAAATGACGTACACATTGGCTTTTTGCGTGGCATTAAATAAGTAAAATGGTGACATTAAATCAAACATCTCAGTTCCGTCATTATCTGCAATAATTATTATATTCTTCTTTGATGAATCTTGTAATTTATATTGCCATTTGAAATTGATACTTCCTTTATAGGCAGGTAATTTGCCAAGCTCCCAAAGAGGTTGGAGAACTAAATAAAGACCTGCGGCGACGATTAAAAGAATAGTGGTTAAAATAAGTAACCGTTTAAAGACCTTTTTCATATTACTATTTTTATAAGTTATAGTTGATTTTTGGTTGTTTTTAGTACTAATGATGATGATGCTTATTTGTCATTTTATTCATAATGACTGGATTTGCTTTGTCGATCACTTCAAAGTGCCCCATCATACCTGCAGCATGATGTTCAAGAATATGGCAATGGTACATCCAATTACCAGGCCTGTTGTCCGGCATCCATGCTATTTTGACTTTAGTTCGTGGTGTCAGGTTAATAGTATCTTTCCAGGATAAATATTCCGGTTCCTTTCCATTTATTTCGAGTACCTGAAAGAAAAATCCGTGTAAATGAAATGGATGGTCCATCATGCTGACATTATTTACCTCCCAAACCTGTAATTCCCCGACATACACCGGTTGGTCGCTTGAATGAAGCTCATTATTCACTAAAAAGTTCAATCCATTTTTAAAACTCGGGCCTACAGAAAACTTTACTTTTCTTGTTACAGTTGCATTTTTCGGAGCTAATGGTTCTATTCTTCGCAATATTTCAGGTATGAAAGCTTTGGATGGTTTATTACTTCCAACGTTAATAGTGGCAAAAGTGTCATGCTTAGCTTTAAGGAACGTCATTCTATTATATGGTAATGAATCAATAGGAATAACTTCACCTTCATTAAAAGGTCCTGCTATAATATCAATTCTTTCACCTGGGGTTATAAGAACATTATTCACAATTCTGACTTTCTCTAATAGGCCACCATCTGTACCAATAATTTTAAATTCTCTTCCTCCAAGGCTTAAATTAAAGTATCTGGCGCTTGAAGAATTTATAAACCGCCATCTTTCCATTTGACCTGCTGCAATATCTATTACAGGTTTTTCCTTCCCATTAATCAGCAAAGTATTACCCTGGCGACCATCATGTGTTTCCTTTAATTTCGGGACAGACCATTTTGGAATTTTAAAGCTGTTATCTTTTGCCAATTTCAAATCATCTATGAGGAATACTTTATCATTATCAATAACCGGATCATTATCATCTTCAACAATAAGAGCACCATACATACCTCTTTCCATTTGGACGGTTTCATTAGCATGTGAATGATACCAGAATGTTCCTGAATCCGGCAACTCAAATCGGTACTCAAATTCTTCACCCGGCTCAATTGTTTTTTGAGCTTCATCCGTTCCATCCATTGAAGCCGGCAGTCTTATTCCATGCCAATGGACTATGGTTGGCTCACTGAGATCGTTTTTTACCTTAACCACTAAAGTATCTCCCTTTCGTGCTTTTAATGTCGGGCCAGGAAACTGGTTGTTAAAACCCCAGGCTTCAATTGATTTTTCCGGAGCGATTTCCCATGAAAATTGACTTGCGACCAAGTTGTAAGCAATTGTTTGATTCTTTTTAGACATATAGTATGATTTTGGTTTGATTTTTATAATTTTTATTGTGAAACAAAACTAGATGCGAAAGGGAGCGGCGCTGTTACACTATTCTGTGATAGATTTATACAATTTTGGGAATTAGGCGAATACTCCTTTCAATCAGATTGCAGATATCCGTTTTTTCTATTCCTATTATATGGTAATTTGCATTGACAATGCTCAACTGCTATGGAAGAGAACCTAGCCATTCTGATGGCAGATCTATCTGGATATACAGCTCTTACTGAAATACATGGCTCTTTTACAGCTGCAGACTTAATTGATAAATATTTAAACATTGTAAACCAGTCCCTGGTTGGTGATGCCAGGCTGATTGACCGAACAGGAGATGCCATTATGATCATCTCAAAATCTCCTGAATCTTTACTTGCGACTTCATTACTATTACTTAAAACAGCATGCAAAGAGGAATACTTTTTACAACTACATGGCGGCATTCATTTTGGAAAAGTTTTAAAAAGAAAAGAAAGCTATTTTGGATCACCCATCAATTTAACATCAAGAATAATGGATCTAGCCAAGCCAGGGACTTTCTGGTGTTCAGTCGATTTTGTAAATATGCTAAATGATAAGTCCTTTACTACATTACATTCAGTAGGAAAGCAATCGTTTAAAAATGTAAGTTCTGAAAAAGAAGTGTTTGAAATAAGGCATGACCATTCTACCAGATTCTTTATTGATCCTGTATGCAGAATGTTAATCCTCGACAATAAAAAGGCAATAAAACATTCTGAGTCAGAGGACATTTATTTTTGTTCGGTCGATTGCCATGACATTTATATTAATAAAGAATTGACTTAGCAAACTATTCAATTATCATCAAACTTTATTTCCAAAATATTAACTCTATATGCAAACAGAAAAATTATTTGTAAAAAACATGGTATGCCATCGCTGCCAGCTTGCAGTAGAGGGGATCCTTAAGCAATCTGATATAGCTTTTGATAAAGTTATAACAGGCGAGATCCATCTTTCAAGCAAATTGACAGAAACTCAACACGAACAATTAAAAAACAGGTTAACTCCTATAGGTCTGGAACTTATTGATAACAGAGCCAGCGGCATGATAGAAAAAATAAAACAGCTTGTTATTAAAAAGGCGCGAAACGAAGTGCCCGAAAAAGAGAGTAATAATAAACTCTCCTCTTATTTATCCAGCCATCTTCATCATGAATATACTTACCTGAGCAGCCTGTTTTCTTCTGTTGAAGGGCGCACCATAGAAAATTATTTTATTGAGCAACGTATTGAAAAGGTAAAAGAACTTTTGGTTTACAATGAGCTAAGCTTATCCCAAATTGCTTTTGATATGGATTACAGCAGTGTTGCACATCTATCTAATCAATTTAAAAAAATTACCGGCCTTACTCCTTCCCATTTTAAAGAAATAGGATCTGCAAAGCGAAAATTGCTGGATAAAGTGTAATAGAACTTTGATAAGGCCCCGGGGTCTCCCTTTGCTCAACGCCTGGCAATGAAGACCCCATGTGGAGATAACCACGCGTAAAGAATAACCCCGGGGTCTCCCTGAGCACAAAGCCCAGGCAATGAAGACCCCGGGTGGAGAAAGGTCTCCCTAAGCACAGAGTCCAGGCAGGGAAGACCCCATGTGGAGAAAAGCCCAGGCAGGGAAGATCCCCGGTGGAAAGATTTGATACTATCACAAAATTTTGTAATTGTTCCCCAAAGTAGTGTAACAACGAACCTCATTTACCGAGCTAGTTTTGTTCTATCAAACAATAAAAATAAAATTTATGAAATCAGAATTAAAAATGAAGGAAACATCTTCAAAAGCCAATCAAAAATGTGATAATCCCAATTGTACTTGTGACAATTGTACCTGTGGAAGTAATTGTACTTGTGAAAATTGCAAACACTAAATTGCACTATCAAGATCATCAACATTAATTAACCACTCTTTAGCGGGGTGGTTAATTAATCACAATCAAGTTCTTAAATAAGTAAAAAATGAAAAAAATATTACTAATAAGCTTTGTCTTATTAATTTCTTTAGCTTCTTCTGCTCAAAATGATACAACTAAAGTTGAACAGTATTGCCAAGTTATTGCAACTCCCAGATTACTAAGCAACAGAGTAACCATTGAAATAGACCTTGGCGAAGAAAAAAGCATATGGAGGGATAACAGGCTTAAAACATACGATGGAAAATTGAAGAAATTCAATACCATTATTGATGCCCTGAATTTTATGGGTAAAGAAGGATGGGTCTTTATTAATGCTTATCCTGTTCATTCAGGTAATGGTGAAGTTTATCATTTTGCATTCAAAAAACAATTTTTAAAATCGGAATTGGAGAATTGAAATCGTGAATCGTCAATCGTCAATCGTCAATGATCGGGAATCGGGAGATCGGGAATCGGGAATCATCAATAGTGAATGATCGGGAATAAGTCAAAAGTTAAAAGTCAAAAGTTAAAAGTGGTTATAGCCCGGTGTTTTTTGGTTTCACGCAAAGTCGCGTAAGGAGCGAAGGGCGCAAGGGAAATCATCAATCGTGAATGGTCAATGGTGAATGGTGAAGACTATTTAAAGCGTTTTGTTATCTATAAAAAAGAAGGCAGCTTTTTAAACTGAATGGATTGATCTTTTTCCCAAACTAATAATATGGATTGATCTGGCAGTATAATGGATTTTGAGAAACTTCCTTTACTGACGACCTGGTCTTTCCCAGTAATAATATCTTTTATCCGGATCTCATCTTCTTTTTGATAGGAGCAAATTACCTTGCTTTTTTGACTGCTTATACTGCTAATTTTTCCTTTGTCAATAGTTATTTCCTTTTCATGTGGCTTACAATAATAAACAACTCCTTCTCTTTGCCATGTGGTAAGAACCTGGTTGTAATCATCAATGACCAAACCACCTCCATCCATTGGGCAACCATTCAATTTCCAAGTACCTATGCCCAGCTTTTCCGGCTTTGAAAATGTTTTTCCGCTATTAAAAGATTCAGCCACGTAAAGATCTCTTGACCCTCTCAACCAATTTCGAAACATTACTGCAACATGATTTCCGCGAACAGCAATATTTGGCTTACAACACTCGCAAGTATGACCTTCCGGAGATTGATAGATGAATTTATTGGCAGACCACCTGGCATCTTTAATAGAAAAAGAAGAAAAACATATGTTGTTATGTTTATTCAACCTTAAATCGAGCCAGACTGCATAAAAATGATCCTGGTCATCAGCGGCAAGGCCCATAAGTCCTTCAGGAGCTGAGCCTTTCTGATCATTTATAAGTCCTTTATTTATCCATTTTCCATTTTGATGATCAAGTAAAAACCAGTTGATATTCCCTTTCTCATCCATTGCTGTAATAACCGAATAATTTGCAGAGCTAGCCAGTTGCGGTCCACGGCTCATGCCGAGGTGCATTTTAGGTATATGCCCTACTAAATCAGGCACTGAAAAATTTGCTCCTTTATCATGGGATGTGGTGCAAAAAATACTGTCATTTCTTCCAAAAACGATTCTTACAACACCTTTTGAATCGAGCGTTATTTCAGGTTGCTTTCCTCTTGCTATAAACTCTTTGATTGGTGTATTCCATGAAATTAATGTAAGGCTGAAAAATATAGCTAAGAATACGAAATGCAATGCTTTCATGATAATATGATTGACTAAAGAATTATAACTTAAAGGTGAGTATAAACCAGGGAATAAAATTAAATTACTTCATTATATTCCTGTTAAATAAGAAGTTGAAGCATCCTGATATTTATTCTTCAGGGCAGGAATTAAGCATAATTCCATCTACAAATCTTTTTTGCTAAACGAACGCATGGCAAGCAATACCGGAGCAATCATCCACACTAACATAATACCCATGGTATAAGATAAGCCCAATCCGCTTCCGAAGAAGTCTTTGTAAGTGGCCCCTGTATATCCCATCAAAGCACTTACATCCATTTGCAGCATAATGAAAATACGTCCAAGGTCAATTGGATTTAGAGAAGAGAGCAACAGTGTAACTTTTTCCATTGGATAATCGCTAAATGCAAATAAGATCAATAGCACCAATCCATCATATATTAATGCGAAATAAAACCAAAGCAACAAAGCAGCGCCAATACCCCGGGCCTTATCCTTTGATCTTACAGATGCTAAAAATGCAATTGAAGTAAAAATAATTGTCAGCATTGTTCCAACCAATATTAACGCGAGACCTGTGCTGTTTAAATCATAGATCAATACCGGTACGCCAACACCGATGAGAAATGCAACAACTAACGAAAAACCAATACCTGTGAATTCACTCCACAATACCTTTTTTCGACTGATAGGCTGGGTTAGCATCAACTCGATAAATTCATAAGAGTTGTACCAATGGATGGTAGAAAATACCATGCTTACCAAAGGAACAACTATCAAAACTATATTCAGTAAACTCAATACTGCTTTACTGCTATTCTCTTCCATTTGAAAAAAGCTCATGGAAATAGCAAAGAGAAAAACAGTATAAGCCAGCACTACTTTATTACGCAGTATATCGTATAATACGTATTTCGATATCTTGAACATTTTTTAAGAATTTTATGGTGAATGGTCAATGGTGAATGGTGAATGGTGAATGAACAGTCCTTTTTTTTATTTAATGGACGGTGAAATAAAGGAGTCGTTAATTTATCATTTATAACTCACCCTATTCATTGACCATTCATCTGTTGCCATTTTTAAATAGGTAACATCCTTTTTCTCCAAGCCATTTTTCATCAAGCAGGCAATAGCTTTGCCTAATTTCTGCTCACCTGTTTCCATCAATAATTCACTGATTGATTTATTAATAATGAGTTTTCCGTCCTGCATGTACATTACATCGGTTGTCAGTTCTTCCAAATCACTCAATACATGTGAGGTAATTAAAATGAGCTTACCCTTTTCCTTTTCCGAAAGGATCTTCTCTTTCAGCATTTCAGAGGAAAGAGGGTCTAATCCTGCCGTTGGTTCATCCAGTATCAAAACTTCCGAATTGAATAAAAATGCCAGAGCAGCGCTCACCTTTTGTCTCGTTCCTCCTGATAAACTTTTCATGGTTTTATCGAGAATGGCATCCAGTTTAAAATGATAATACAATTCTTCATCCCATTCTTTATCTTCCCGTATATTCCTTATCATTTTAAACAACTGACCAATCTTCATGTTATCGGGATAACGACCAATTTGAGGCATATAGCCAATGTGGCTCCTGTAATTAACTGATTCAGTGATAGCTTCCCCATTAAAAAATATATTGCCAGTGTCAGGTTTCACCAATCCTAAAATACTTTTAATTAAAGTTGTTTTACCGGAACCATTTGGTCCAATCAACGAGATGACCTGTCCTTTTTTAAACTCAGCATTAATAGAATTTAATGCCTGCAACTTCTTAAACCATTTGTTTATGTTCTCAATTTTTATCATGATCCATCCTCCTCATTAAAGGTTGTTCGTCAACCAGGTTTTCAGGGGTAAAACTAGGAATGGCTTTCTCTGCCTTATCTAACAACGAAACCATAAAGCTTCTTAATAACAATAATGCATTTGGGTTCTGTTCAATGACCATAGAATACATACTTACCGGATGATATGCAATATCACCAATGCCATCTTTGTTTAAATCATATCCTTCATATTTGTCCCAGTAGTTATTATAAAACTTATTTAACATCAGAGTGCCATTGGTGGCAACATCAAAGGTATTTCCATTAAAATTATTATTGTGTACAAGGCTGCCATCGCAGCTTGATGAAATGCGCAATGCCCAACCATTGTTCCTGAAATCCGAGAGAAATACATCGATGCGGTTTGTACTTTCCAATAAAATTCCTACTGTGTTTTTATCAAACACGTTATTAATGATGCTTGCATCAGATATTTCCTTTAATAATAAACCATAGGCATTTGCGCCCCAATTGCGCCTGAAAATATTGCTATGCATGACAACATGATGCGAATACATAACAGCCACTCCTGAACCATTTTCACAGAAAAGATTCCCTAAGTAAGCGTCGTTGTTTGAGAACATAAAGTGCAAGCCATATCGAATATTATTATGACTATTATTCTGTGCAATGAAAGAATGTGTTACAAATTCAAAATAAATCCCATCCCTATGACCCTGAACGTCATTATTCTCAATTATCATGCTGTCGCACTTCCATAGATGAATGGCATTGCCAGAAGTTTGTTCTGTTTTAGGGATGCCTTTTATTGTGTTATTGGAAACTATGCATTGGCTGGAATTAGCAAGATGAATGGCAAAATAAGAGTGATCAATAAAATTTTTTTCAATGAGGCAATAGTGGGCATCTATGAGACTGATTGAAGCCAGATCATTCATGCTGGAATAGCCTGAATTTTGAAAATGAATTCCTTTGATAACAATACAATGGCCCGTTACGGTAAGAATCTCATATTTATTTTCTCCATCCAAAACCGCACCGTTAACACCAATCAACTTAATTGATTTATTGATAATGATATTGCCTTCTTTGTAAATGCCTTTCTGAAGCAATACGGTGTCTCCAATCTTTGCCAGCTCAATTCCTTTTCGTAAAGATGTCACTATCTGACCTTTACCAACGATAATTGTATTGGCAAATGTGATAGCCTGAAAGAAAAAGAATACTATAGTCAGTGATCGTTTCATTCTTCGTAATTGATATGCTTCACAATGATTGATATAATTGATTCCAATTCTTTACTGTACCGCCTGTTATTTTTGCTTTTTGTTTTGCCAGAGCATTATTTAAAAAAGCAGCTGCATTACTGTTCATCGGGCTTTTTAATTGCGGGCTTACTACGAAGAATAATGACTTTGCGCCGATGAACCTATTATCATCATAGTTAATGAATACAATTTGTCTAATGTCGGTTTGCTTTACAGTTCCTTTCTTAATAAAATTCGCAAGACAATGCGCATCATCAAATTTGAAAATACGCCCCTTTCTGGTGATGATCTCTCCTCCAAATTTTGGATCCATAATGGTCATCCTGCAATCATCACAACTATCTTTTCCATAAGCAAATGGCTGGGGCTTCAAGTTGCAGGAACTAATGAAAAACAATATAAGCGTGGCAATGGCCAGGATTAATTTCTTATTCTCAGGCATGATATTTCTTTTTCTTTCATGGTTCTTTATCAATTCATAACCACACACTAAGAATAAGAGAAAGCTAACAACGATAATGACCCAACCACCAATATCCGGATAGGAATAGGCATCAAAATTCAATAAGGTTTTATGTCCTATCAATGGTGGCTGATATGTAAGGCCAGGAATTTGAATGGCAGCTTTCGGATCTAAATTATGTCCATAATCGTACCCCCAGCTATAAAAATCGTACATGGCTGCGATACCGCCTAGTATTGTAAATATCAAATAAGAGAATAATAATTTTCGTTTGCCGGTAATAGCTATAATTAGTCCGAACAAAATAAAGAAGCCAACTATATAAATTAAATAGCCGAACTCAGGGAACATATCCGCTTTGATATGCTTCATACCAATATAGTGATTCAAACCATTAATAATGTCCACCTGCCCTGTTATTTTATTCAACCAAATATTCATA